>JBBRWU010000017.1:0-14765 GCA_038249015.1 Candidatus Doudnaibacteriota bacterium
GTGTTCAATAACTTCGGGCACGCCCCCGGCGCGGGCGGCAATTACCGGTTTGCCGTAGGCCATGCTTTCCAAAATCCCCATGCCAAAAGATTCTTTTTCCGAGGTATATAGCCCGGCGTCTGAGGCATTAATAAAGTTTTGAATATCTAATACACTTTCTTTAATAATTAAGCGGTTTTGGATTTTAAGTTTTTTAACCAGGGGTAAATACGGGGAAAAATCTTCGCCGGCAAGAATTAGCAGTTTAATATTTGGTTTGGTTCTGGCTAAGATTTTAAGTAGGTCCGGAATTCTTTTTACCGGGCGCAGGTTAGAAATATGGATGACTAAAAATTCCGTTTGTTTTACCTTAAGACGATTGCGCATTTCCTCACGGCCCAAAGTGATTTTTTCGGGGCGGTAGGAGTTATAAATTACCTCGATTGGTTTTTTAGTGTTTAAAATTTTTATGGTTTCTTGCTTTAAGCTCTTGGAAACCGCTGTAACTCCGCAGGAGGCCTCAATGGAATATTTAATTATTGCGTCCAGGTTGGGGTCGCGCGCGAGCAAGGTAATATCCGTGCCATGCAGGGTAGTAATAATATTTGGAAATTTTTGCTTACGGCTTTGGGCAATATTTTTTGCCAACAGCGCGGCAGTGGCATGGGGAACTGCATAGTGCACGTGCAAAATATCCAAGCCATATTTATGGTTAACCATACCGATTTTTTCGGCCAAGGGTAAAGTGTAATCGGGGTATTTAAAAACCTGGTAGTTATTAATATGAACTTGATGAAAGCGGATATTTTTATCTTCCGAGTTAATTCGAAAAGGCCTGTCGTAGGCAATAAAGTGAACCTTATGACCGAGTCGCGCCAGTTCGTTGCCTAAGTTGGTTGCCACAATACCACTCCCGCCCACGGAAGGGTAACAGACAATACCGATTTTAAGTAGCTTATAGGAAAGGGACATAATTAGTAGTTTCTTGAGGATAAATTGATATCAGATAAAGTATTTAGCCTAATTGGGTCGTTTGTCCAAAGACCTATGGCGTATTTTACGCCAATGCTTGCGCCCATGGCTTGGGCTTTGGTAAAAATTAAATCATGATAGCTGCGGGTTTTCATTTGGCTTTTGTGTGCGGACATGGTTTGTTCCCACTTGTCTTTGTGGCTGCTCACATCAACTAAAATATCCGGCCTACTGGTCCATTCCGCGCGTGAAGGATAAAAATACAAACTGTTCACTTTGTGTGCGGGAAGATTTTTTAGTTCTTTTAATCCGCCATAGCGCGCCACACGGCAGGCGCTGTGGGCTAGTTTTGCCACAATATAATGGTCGGGATGTTGGTTTCTTTGCAGTTCCGGAGCCAATACAATGCTGGCTTTGTATTTTCTAATAATACCCGCCAAGACAATGGCATTCTTTGGGCTGTCTTCAATATGGCAGTCGCCGCCTAAATTTAAAAATTCAATTTCCGCCCCGGCCAAGTGCGCGGCATTTTGCGCTTCTTTTTTTCTCCCCTGTGGCGTGCCATTACTGCCGGCCTCGCCTAAAGAACAGACCACAATTTTTACACTATTGCCTTTTTCCACTTCTTTTATTATAAGTCCGCCGCAGCCGAATTCCGCGTCATCCGGATGGGCTGCAAAAATTAAAATATGCATAAATTTATTTATTACTAATAAATATTAATAACTTGAATTGATTATTAAACTGAGGAAAAATTTAGAATTAGTATACCTGCCTGCCGGTAGGCAGGTTAGTACCAATTCGTATTTAGTAAAGTTAGGAAAGCCAAGCTTCATTTTGATTTTCAATATCCTCGCGCTTAATAAATTTAACTTCCGGAAATTCTTCACGTCTTATGTATTCGTATTCGGAGTTGCCGGCAATGTAATGGGTAGAGTGGATTACGGAATTCATCCAGCCAAAGCGTTCGTCACGCCCTGGGTTGATTTGCTGTTTGAATATTTTATCAGGTAAATCAAAGTAAGTAAATTTTCCACCACCTTCGTGTAGAGAAGCTTTGTCATTTTCAATTTTGGCGCGGACGACTTCGCTTTGGTAGGGGATATCGGCAAAATATTCGCCAACGATGTCAAATGCCCATTGCCGGAAATTTTTATCGGAAGACCTAACTATTTCAATCCCATCCAAGAGCCCCATTTTTTTATACATTTCCAAACAAAAGTCTGCCACGGTTTTTGCTTCAACGGATTTGAAAATATCAATTAGATTTTCCCCAATCACTCTTCTCCTGGCAAGGAGAAGAGATGGAGATGAGGTCGAATCAAAATCGAAGTTTTGACCTCTCTGTCCCTCGGCTGCACCTGCCTGTCCGGTAGGTAGGCTCGGGGCATCTCCCCTCGCCAGGGGAGAAGGTGCAACAAACCTCGGCAGTTGTTTTAAAGTTTCTTCTTTCCAGCCCGTCGGGATTCTTTTTAAGTAAAGCGGGGAGTGTTTTTTTTGTAGTTTGTTTTCCTGTGTAAAATTTAACCGTACCTCTGCACCGGTTTGCCCATCTTTCATTATTGTAATGGTTTCCCTATAATCAGCATCGCTATCGTGATAAAAGAATACAACCTTTCCGCCGATTTCTTCGCGGAGCTTTCGCGCTGTATTTATTTTCGCGATTAAATAGCGTTTTGGGAAAAATCCACACGGTTGCTGGCCAAAACAAATAATTGGTGCATTCATACAGTTATGTTAGCATTTAAACTCCTTAATATCAATCAATATCTTGGTATTTGACAGATACCCTAGGGGGGTATATGATAGAAATATCAAAATTCAAATAATAAATGTCAAATTTATGCAGGACAAATACAAGAAGAAGCTTATAAATCATTTGCACCGCATTAAAGGGCAGGTAGAGGGAATAGAGCGAATGGTTGTGGCCAATAAATACTGTGTGGATATAATTACCCAAAGCTTAGCTGTGGAAAAATCTTTGCAAGGTTTTAACAGCGACTTGTTGGAAAACCATTTAACCGAACATGTGCCGCACCAGTTTATGCACGGACAATCCGCCAAAGCGGTTAAGGAAATGATAAAAATTTATAAAATAAAGCACTAGTTTTATGCAGAAGCCAGCGTTAAAAAAATTATCAACTTTTCTTATTATAGCTACTTCAATTATTATTTTTGGAGCGGGTATTTTTGGTACCGGCCTGGTTCATAGCGAAGGATATATGGAAGAACATGGCATATTAGCGGTTTGTGATAATAGCAGTTGTAAAAATCCGACTACTAATCCGATTTGTGTCAGTAATTGTTTGAGTGCTTTTGTAAATAGTCTGCAATCATTGCCGGTTTATCAACTGAATTTGGTTGTTTTTGTTTTAGCATTTGGCCCATTCTTGACAATGGCCGTTCGTTTTTATGGAGCAAATAATTCACACTATATTAAAATTTATATCTGTAAAAGACGGGAAAGGTTTGTTTTAAGTTTTTTTGCTCAGCTAGGGAGCTGGCTGATTATTTTTGAGAAAAGAGATCCTGCCGTAGTTTTCGCATTTATTTAATTTTTCGGCACAAAGTGTCAAAAAATTCAGACAGAATTTTTAAACTTTAAATAATTTAAAATTCATATGCAAAAATTTATTATCCCCATACGGGGGATGCATTGTAAGTCTTGCGAAATCTTAATTGAGGAAAATTTAAAACAAGTTTCGGGGGTAAAAAAAGTAGAATCAAGTTTTGTCTCGGGTAGCGCGAAAATTTGGTATGAAAATACCAAGCCTTCTTCTAATGCGATTGGAAAAGCCGTGGAGAATGCGGGTTATACCGTAGGACAGGAAGATGTAAAATTTTGGTTTTCAAGAAATTTTAGAGATTATTATTATCTAATAAATGCCGGGGCAATTTTGTTGGTTTTATATATTTTGGCTCAAATGTCGGGGCTTTCCGGCATTGCTGAAAATTTAAATTCACAAAGTATAGCCATGGCCGGAGTTATCGGGCTTGTAGCCGGAGTTTCCTCCTGTATGGCTTTAATTGGCGGTCTTGTCCTGGCACTGTCAGCCCGGCATTCCGAACTTCACCCGGAAGCAACCCTTATGCAGAAATTCCGCCCCCATTTATTTTTTAATTTAGGGAGAATTTTAGGCTTTGGTATTTTAGGCGGATTAATCGGAGTAATAGGCGGTGCATTACAGCCCTCGGTAAAAGTTATGGCTTTCTTAACGCTGATAGTCGGGCTGGTAATGTTGCTCCTAGGCTTAAAATTGATTGAGATTTTTCCCATACTGCAAAGGGTAAATATTACGTTGCCAAAGTCTGTTTCAAGGGTGCTCGGTATTAAGCATGAAGCTAAAGAATACAGTCATAAGAGCGCAATTATTGGCGGGGCTTTAACTTTCTTTTTGCCCTGCGGTTTTACCCAAGCAATGCAGTTATATGCTATTAGCACCGGTAGTTTTGTCCAGGGGGCTTTAATTATGTCTCTGTTTGCATTAGGCACTGCGCCGGGGTTGTTAAGTATTGGCGGATTGTCTTCTGCCTTTAAAGGTGCAAAGGCCCGTTTGTTTTTTGCCACAGCAGGACTCGCGGTTATTTTGCTTGGCATATTTAATATTTCAAATGCCAGCTTAATTGTTTTTCCGCCAAAGGCAGAGAAGTTGGGAGTTGAATCGAGCCCTTCTAATCAACAGGCAATTGTTGGTAATATTCAAGAAGTTCGTATGACCCAAGGCGGCAGTGGCTACACCCCCAATCAGTTTACGGTAAAAAAAGGTAATACCGTTAGGTGGATTATTAATTCCACTAACCAGTACACCTGTGCCGCATACATAAGTATGCCGACATATAACATCGCTCAACCGCTTAAGGCCGGAGAAAATATAATTGAATTTATTCCAACCCAAGCAGGAGAGGTTACCTTTACTTGCTCTATGGGTATGTATCGGGGCAAATTTATTGTCACCGATTAATTAATTACAAATTTATGACTACAACAAAATTTTTACTTAGCAACTTAAATTGCGCCGCCTGCGGTAAAGTGTCTCAAATGAAAATTGCTAAAATTAGCGGTGTGAAATCCGTGCATTTGAATCAAAATGGAAGAGAAGCGCAAGGCGAACTGGAGGCTGACAAAGAAATTGCAATCATGGATATTCAAACAGCTTTAAAAGGGACTGATTATAAAGTTCATTCGGCATAATTAAATAAATTAACCAACTATTTATGGAAAATACTTATAAGTTAAATGTTCAAGGGATGCACTGCGAGTCTTGCGAAACCTTGATAAAAGAAGAGCTTAAAGAACTTCCCGGAGTTATTGAAGTTCAAATTTCTTCAAAAGACGGTCAAGGCACAGTGGAAACCAATACTAATTCAGTTACCGAGTCGGATATACAGCAGGCGATTAAACGCGCCGGATACGAAAGTACAATAACCGAAGATCATTCCGCAAATATGATGGGGCACGAACAAATGCCCGAGGTTGTTGGTAGCGGTCAGGAAATCGGCGTGCCGTTTTCAATGAAGCTGGAAAACAGAGTTGAGGCACAAGGCAAGGTAATGCAAAATGCGGAAAATCAGCCTTATTTTGAAGGCAAACTTTCTAATTATAAAAATGCGGAGATTAATGTGCCTAAAGGGCAGGAGGCCACAAAAAATTATTTGGAACAACTGGTTAAAAGTGTCAAGTTTTTTAGTGTATTTGATCAGTTGGGAAGCAACTCGGACAGCTCTTCGTCGCCCCAACCGCAAATAAATTCATCTCAGCCGGTTGTTGGTGCATCCACGACAGAAAATACAACAAATAAAAAAATAAATTTGTCTCTTTCCGGAATGCATTGTGCCTCTTGCGCCGGCATAATAGAACGAGTTTTAAAAAAAGTTCCCGGGGTCAGCCATGCCAATGTCAATTTTGCCGCGGAAAAAGCCCTGGTGACTTTTGGTTCTCAGACCAAGCCCGGCGATTTAATTGCTGCGGTAAAAAAAGCCGGATACGAAGCCATGGAAGTAGATGTTAAAGACACCGAATTTGATGCCAGGAAAAGACAAGCCGAAATTAGCTCTTATTTCAAGAAACTGGTTTTTAGCGCTGTTTTGAGTCTGCCTATGCTCTACTTTATGTTCTTTGATTTCTTCTCCAATGTTCCGGGCAAAGCATGGTTGCTTCCTTATGTTGGAATTATTTCTTTAATTCTGGCTACTCCGGTGCAATTTATTGTCGGGAAAGGCTTTTACAAAGGCATGTGGTCTTCTTTGCGAATGAAGACTTTCAATATGGACAGCCTGATTGCTATTGGGACATCAACCGCTTATTTTTACAGTTTAATAACTTTAATAATATTTACCATTGCCAATAAAACAGTGGTGGGATTGCGGGGCGGGAAAATTCAGGATCTATATTTTGAAACCGCAGCCTTTTTAATTACCTTTGTCATCTTGGGAAAATGGTTGGAAGTTAGAACCAAAGGTAAAACCTCGGACTCCATAAAAAAATTAATGGGTCTGCAGGCAAAGACCGCACGCGTAATTCGTAATAATTCCACGCAGGATATTCCTATAGATCAGGTTGTGGTTAAAGATATTGTAATAGTCCGTCCGGGTGAGAAAATTCCCATTGACGGCCGTGTGACCAAAGGCTCATCCGCTGTTGACGAATCTATGCTCACGGGGGAAAGTTTGCCGGTAGAGAAAAAAGTCGGCGACAATGTGGCCGGCGGTACTATAAATAAAGTTGGGAGTTTTGAATTTGAAGTGACCAAGGTGGGTAACGAAACTGTCTTGGCGCAAATTATCCGGCTGGTGGAAGAAGCGCAAGGGAGTAAGGCGCCAATTCAGGATTTTGCGGATAAGGTTTCCGCTTGGTTTGTTCCCGCGGTTATTATTATTGCGGTGGTGACATTTTTGGTTTGGTATTTTATTTTGGGTGCCACTTTGGCTTTTGCTTTAATGGCCTTTACTTCGGTAATTGTAATAGCCTGCCCGTGTGCGTTGGGACTGGCTACGCCTACGGCAATAATGGTGGGCACGGGTAAGGGTGCGGAAAACGGCATCTTGGTTAAAGGCGGAGAACCTTTGGAAGCCGCTTGTAAAATTAATACCATTATTTTTGACAAAACCGGAACACTCACTTACGGTAAACCGGAAGTTACCGATATATTGGTTTTGGGCGACAAAGATGAAGATGAGGTTTTGCAAATTTCGGCTTCTTTGGAAAAACTTTCCGAACACCCGCTGGCTGAAGCAATTTACAGCCATGCGCAGGAAGAAGGGGTGGGCTTTTTGGAAGTTACAAATTTTAAAGCGGTCCCCGGCCACGGCGTGCAGGGGGATATAGCAGGTGTAACTTATTATTTTGGTAATCGGAAAATGATGACTGAGGTTGCCGGGATATTAATAGAAAAAGTCGGCAGAAAACAAACCCGACTTGAGGAAAATGGTAAAACAGCAATGCTACTTGGAACCAAACAGTCTTTAGTCGGAATGCTCGCGGTTGCCGATACGGTAAAATCCACAACAAAAGCGGCAATTGAAAAATTGCAAAAAATGAAAATAGAAGTCTATATGATTACCGGGGACAATGAACGTACGGCCAGAGCCATTGCTTCGCAAGTGGGAATTACCAATGTTTTGGCCGAAGTTTTGCCGGAAGATAAAGCCAATGAAGTTAAAAAGTTACAGGCGGGAAATAAAAAAGTGGCTATGGTGGGCGATGGGATTAACGACGCGCCGGCTTTGGCACAGGCGGATTTGGGCATTGCTATGGGCAATGGCACGGACGTGGCTATGGAAACCGGCGGAATTGTTATAATGAAAAATGATTTGAATGATGTGGTAAATTCTATTCAGCTCTCTCGGGAAACCATGACGAAAATTAAGCAAAATATGTTTTTTGCTCTTTTCTATAATGTGGTTGGAATTCCAATTGCAGCCAGAGTTTTTGCCGGCTTTGGTTTGGTGCTTAAGCCTGAATTGGCCGGTTTGGCTATGGCTTTAAGCTCCGTATCTGTTGTAGTAAATTCGCTGACTTTGCGGTTTTTTAAACCCACAAAAAGAAATTGGATTTCTCTGCTTGCGCCGGTGTTGATGGTTATAGTTTTCAGTTTTGCATTCTTTGAGTTTGCAAAATTCAGCAGCAAAATGGTCGAGCCTGCGGGAGCTATGGCTGTTGTAACAGCGGATTCCGCAACTGTCGTTAAAGCACAAAATTTATTGGTTGAGTCCGTAATTAAAATAAATTTTGCGGAAAATAGCCCGAAAATATTTGCGCAAATTTCGGGCAGTGTGGTGGGTTTACCAATGGAAAAAGGCTCCGACCAACTTGGTAAGGATGAAATGATTATCGGTTACGAGGAAGCTCAAATGATGCTAAAGGAGAAACTGTTTGAAAAACCCGGCGACAGTCTTGCAAATTTCTTTGGCGTAACGAATATGAAAATTGTCGGGATTTTAAAACCCACGGGAACATTTTTGGACAATGTTCATATTATAAAAAGCGAAACCTCAGTCGCTTCAGTTGCCGACGGCTTTGCTAAAATGAACGGTAAGGATTTAAAAATATTCTATATTATCACTCCGGAAAATATCCCTAAGTCCTTTTCAGGCAGTATTAGTAAAGAAGGACTTTTGCCAATCTATTTAGAAGCACAAAAGCTTTTGCCGTTATTCGTGGGAAAAGTTGAAGCGGAAATGATGCAAAATGAAAAGCTGTTTGCCAAAGCAGGGGATGCGCTCCTAGGATTTTTTGGCAATGACGTTATTGTGGCCGGGATAATGCCTAAAGTCGATAGCGTATTGGATAGCCTGCATTTTGTTACCGTTGATTTTAGAAAATAACGGTCACTCAAACTCGTATAGGAAAAATGCTGGAAATAAAAATAGGACTTTTAAACATAGGCAATCTTGAACAGATTGCCTATGTTTATTTAAAATGTGCTAAAATGTAGGGTAAGAGTATAAATAATTAAGGATTTTAGTATAAAATTATTAATAAAAAAATATGAATAAAAAAATCTATGCAATAAGTTTGTCAGCAGTATTATTATTTAGTGCCGGTAGCGCTATGGCTGCATATTATAGTCGGGGAATGATGGGAACGGAAATCAACTCCAATGACAATATGGTGTTCCAAGCCCAAAACCCCAACGCGGAAAAAATTCAAGATTATATGGCCAAGTTGCAAAACGGTCAATTGTCCGCAGATGAACAAAAAGAATTGTCCGGAATAATTAATACTCCTCCGTTTATGATGGGAACGGCTTCTGTCATCCCGGCATTCGGTGGCCAGCAGTATGGTTACCGCATGATGCAGTCCCCGTTTTCTCATATGCCCGGTTATGGTAACCAATTTGTATGGTATTCGTTAATGTGTGTAATTACCGTAATTTTATTTTGGGCAGTGTTGTTACTTTCCATTGTCGCACTCTACAAATGGATTAAATTATCACATCATCAAAAATAATTTATGAAGCATTTAGATGGAAAAAGGATTGGTGGAGATCATACAACCTTTATTGAGTTGGCCGGTGAGGTTTCCGATAAGTTGTTAAAAATTTCCGGTGTTGATAAAGTATCTCCCGGTTATATTCAGGCAGGAATCGGAAGTGGAAGGGGAACGCGTTCAGTAAAAATTATAGACGATATTGGCAGTGTTCTATTAAAAATCAAACAAAGCGGTTCTGCTCAGGAGGTTCGGGTATTTACAAAAGATCCTCAAAATATAAAATTGGAATTGGCTAAGTGGTTAAGAGATCAAGATATAGAAATCGGTTTTGGCGATAGAACTTAATTCATTTTTTATGGAGAATACTTCATTCATTACAATTTTTTTAACTGGACTGCTTACCGGCGGGTTAACTTGTTTGGCCGTGCAAGGTGGGCTACTTGCTTCCACCATTGCTCAGCGCGAGGAGGAAAAACTGAAAGAAAAAGCCGGCAAGGGTTCAGCGGCTCCGATTCTCTGGTTTTTGCTAGCCAAATTGGTTGCATATACTATTTTGGGTTTGCTTTTGGGTTGGTTTGGGTCTTTGTTTAGTTTGTCGCTTACGGTAAAATTAATTATGCAGTTTGCGGTAATTGTGTTTATGTTTGGTACGGCTATGTCTTTGCTAAATGTCCACTCGATTTTCCGCCACTTTATAATCCAGCCGCCAAAGTTTTTAACCCGTATGGTGCGTAATCGGTCCAAAAGCAAAGATATTTTTGCTCCGGTAATTTTAGGTGCGTTCACCGTATTTATTCCTTGCGGAACTACTCAGGCCATGATGGCTTTGGCCATTGCCGGCGGTAGTCCATTTATTGGAGCGGGAATTATGTTCGCCTTTGTACTTGGCACGAGCCCGGTATTTTTTGTCTTAGGCTATTTTGCCACCCGCTTGGGCGAATTTTGGCATAAAAAGTTTTTACGGGTGGCGGCATTTGCGATTATTCTACTCACAGTTTTTAACTTAAATAATACTTTAGCCTTAACCGGTAAAAATATCTCCTTAACCGACATTGGCAAAAAAGCCGTTTGCAGTGTGGCGTTTTGTGGCAAAAGTGATGGCCTGGCAGTTGCGGAAGCATCTAACGATTTGTCCATTACCATTGGCGTTTACGGTTATACGCCAAATTCTTTTACCGTGACCAGAAATTCCGACATCAAAATAAAGCTCTATAATAAAGACAGCAGTAGCTGTTCTCAAGCTTTTACCATTCCTTCTTTGGGTATTCAAAAAGTGGTGCCTTTGGGCAGTTCCGCGGAAGTTAGTTTTCGCAGTCCGGACAAGCCAACCCAAATTGCTTTTATGTGCAGTATGGGAATGTATCGTGGAATTATTAATGTAAATTAATTCTACAGAAATGTTTTCTGCACTACAGATGCCTACGAAAAATAAATTGTGTAGCCATCCGTAGCTTTTGTAGCTTTCTGTAGTTCTGTAGCCATATGAAGCAAATAATCAAATTTAAAATATCCGGCATGCACTGTTCCTCTTGCTCCATGAATATTGACGGGGAGTTGGAAGATACGGATGGAGTGGTTAAGGCCGACACCAGTTATGCCAAAGCTCAAACCGTGGTGGAGTTTGATGCGGAGAAAATTACCCCGGAAAAAATTAGGGAAATTATTAAATCCACGGGTTATGAAGTAGATTAATTTTAAAAAAAGATAATCCCTCGGGTTTGCCCCAAAATGACGCGACTGTGGAAGCCCCCATTAAATTTAAATAAATATTTAAAAGTCTCAATGCCCAGCCATAACGGAGTTAACTATTTTATAAAAGTTAGTCGGCGGGCGCGCCATATGCGGTTGAGTGTTTGTCCTGTAAGAAAACCAAGTTCACCGGAGCAATTAAACCTAATAGCTGCGGAAAGTTTCTCTTCCTGCGAAGCTGGGGATTCTGCCGTGATGCTCACCTTGCCTTTTGGTGTATCTCTTGGAGTTGCGGAAAAATTTGTGCAAAGCAAAATTGCCTGGATAAAACGTGCGGTGGAGTATTTTCGTATTCACCCCGGGCTTGTACGAATTAAACCCGTGCGGGGAGAATATAAAAAATATAAAAAGCAGGCGCAAATTTTGGCATATGCCAAAGTGAAAGAGTGGAGTGAATTTTACGGCGTTAAATACGGGCGGATTTCAGTACGTAACCAAAAAACCCGCTGGGGGAGTTGCAGTAAAAAAGGTAATTTAAATTTTAATTTCCGCATTGTACATTTGCGTCCCGAACTTTTGGACTATTTAATTGTTCACGAGCTGTGTCATTTGCAGGAATTTAACCACAGCCGGAAGTTTTGGGCTCTTGTAGCCAAAGCTGTGCCGGCGTATAAACCCCTAAGAGCGGAATTAAAAAAGTTTGTTTATTAGACCTGTTGCTTAATAATTTCTCGCCTCCGCCTAAGGCGGACTCTTTCGCCAAAACCTTGTTAATCCGCCTTAGGCGGACCACTTAACTAAGGTTAAACATCAAAATTTTAAACTGCGCTTTTGTCTGAAATATCATATTTTTGGATTAAAAAATTATTTAAGCAACAGGTCTATTGGTTATGTCAGATTTTAAAAATAATGTAATTAAATTTATTCAGCGCGTACCAAAAGGCAAAGTGATGAGCTACGGTCAGGTTGCTGCCTTTGACGGAAGCCCTCGTGCCGTCAGACAGGTGGGACAAATACTAAAGAATTTAGATATATCAAATACGCCGTTGCCGGGGATTCATTCCTCCACAACGACACCTAAGAAGGGCTCATCCTTTTTGGGTTGCTCCTCCGAGGACGTACCCTGGTGGCGGGTGATTAACAACCAAGGGGTAATTAGCATAAAAGGAAATTGGACGGCAACCAAGGAGTTGCAAAAGAAATTATTGGAAAAAGAAGGCGTAAAAATAAATAAAAATTATACTTTCGACATAGAAAAATATCGGTGGCTGGGAAAGAGTGTAAGTAAATAAGTATGTAAGTGATTCAGAATGAATAAACTATAAATTATGATTCAACAACAAAAAACTCGCAACCTACAACTCGCAACTAGCCAAGGTTTTACTATAATAGAATTAATCGTGGTTATTGCCATTATCGGTCTGTTGGTCGGAATAATTATTGTGGCCGTGCAACCGGCCAGGCTAAAGGCCAGGGATGCTAAAAGAAAAACCGATATGGCGCAAATAGGCCGACTGCTTTATTCTTCTTCCTGTTATGTTCCAACTGCCGGAGCCGGATCTTATGATTTGGCCGATTTGGTGCCGGAACTTACGGCCAAATACCCCCAATACGCTCAATATGCCTCCTATTTGCCGTCCGATCCCAAAACCGGCAATGCGACCCAGACTAACTATAAATACGACTATGGTGCGGATGGGCACTGTGTTATGTATATGAATTTGGAAAACGCCAAAGAGCCAATTACTTTGTCGGGTATAAGTACACCAACAGCCTCTGCCGGTCAGGGCGTGTTTTTGTCTGCAATCGAAGGGCCGAATGGGACTAATATTTATTATCAAGTTGGGAAGTAGCGTTTAACTTTTAGGTGTTAGCTGATAGCTGTTAGTAAAATACAAATAGTAAGCATGAAAGGATATATAATATGCAAAATGAAATAGTAGTTTTAGGCGCTGGTTCCCCAAACTAAAGCCTAAAAGGGCTTAGTACGGGGCATGGCTTTTTCCAAAAACAACCCTTATAATTTATCAAAAAGTTATATGAACGATAACAATGAAAGTATTCTTGAATCAGCCGTTCTTGGAGCGGGTTCCCCAAACTAAAGCTGCTTAGTACGGGGCAGGGTTTTTTCCAAAAGCAGCCAATTAAAATTTAATAAAGCAATAAATGACATCAAATTTTACAAAATCAACCGAAGTGGCGGTATTAGGTGCCGGCTCCCCAAACTAAAGCTGCTTAGTACGGGGCAAGGCTTTTTCCAAAAACAACCCTTATAATTTATCAAAAAGTGATATGAACGATAATAATGAAAGTATTCTTGAATTAGCCGTACTTGGAGCGGGTTGTTTTTGGTGCACGGAAGCGGTGTTCCAAAATTTAAGAGGGGTGAGTTCGGTTTTGCCTGGGTACACCGGTGGAGCTTTAAAAAACCCAAGCTATGAGCAGGTCAGTAGCGGGAGCACCGGCCATGTGGAAGTGGCAAAAATAGAATTTGATGCTAAAATAATTTCTTTTCGGCAATTGCTGGAAGTATTTTTTGCAGTCCACGACCCGACCACCTTAAATAAACAGGGGCACGACATAGGCCAGCAGTATCAAAGCGCGATTTTTTATGCTTCCCAGGAGCAACAGCAAACAGCCTTGGAAGTAATTCAGGAAGTTGAGCGTGAAAAAATTTACAATTCTCAAATTGTTACCAAGGTTCGCCCCTTGGAGGAATTTTTTGTTGCGGAGAATTATCACCAAAATTATTATTTAAACAATCCGGGTAACCCATATTGCAGTGCGGTTATTAGCCCCAAGGTGCAAAAATTGCGCGCCAAATTTGCCGCGTTACTCAAATCACCCGCCTAAAATTTTTATGTTAACCAAAGAAAGACTAAAAAAATTTCAAACCATGGCCGCCTCCCGGCAAGAGGGGGTGGTGGTACTGGAAGATATTTACGACCCACACAACGCGGCAGCGGTATTGCGGAGCTGTGAAGGTTTTGGTATTCAAAAAGTTTATTATATTTTTAACAAAGAAAGAAAGTATAACCCGCAAAAAGTGGGCTTTGTCAGTTCCGCTTCGGCTAACAAGTGGCTGGAGTTTAAAACTTTTACCTCTGCCAAAGAATGTTATAACGTATTAAAAAAACAAGGCTACATTATTTATGCCACTATTCTTGGAGCTAAAGCAAAAAGTATTTTTAAGGCCGACTTTACAGAGCCAAAAATTGCCTTGGTGTTTGGCAACGAGCACCGGGGCTTAAGCAAACAGGCAGTTAAACTGGCCCACCTCCAAGTTTATGTTCCTATGCAGGGGTTTGTACAAAGTTTTAATTTATCGGTTACCGCGGCGATTTGTTTGTATGAAATGTTCCGCCAAAGGCAAGCTGCGCCTGCCAAATATTTGTTGCCAAAAAAAGCGCAAGAGAAAATTGTTAAGGCTTGGATAAAAAAATAGTGGAAGCCGTCCCGATTAGATCGGGACGGCTTCAAAGGTCTGTGCTGGGTCAGCCGGGGGCTTTTATGAGCAATGACCCAATTGCCAAACACACCCCAAGGCCCAGGTGATACCGTTAACTCCTTGGCTCCTGTAAACCCCTAAAACTGCCACTTCCTGTTATACTTAAGCCTGAAAATCTTTAAATTCGTACGAAAGGTGGCTATTTATGCTAAGTATTTCAAAAAAAACAAATAATTTCCCGTTACA
>JBBRWU010000018.1:0-14753 GCA_038249015.1 Candidatus Doudnaibacteriota bacterium
AACTGGAGCTGCCGGAACTGGAGCTGCCGGAACTGGAGCTGCCGGAACTGGAGCTGCCGGAACTGGAGCTGCCGGAACTGGAGCTGCCGGAACTGGAGCATCGTCCTCGGATGTGGTACTTATTGGTCAATTACAAAGTCAAATTTCGCAATTACAGAGTCGGATCGACGGCCTTAATAGCGCTTTGGCTAACAGAGGTACGAATACGGTAGTGGTTAATGATTCCGGCGTAGCCTCACAAATTGCCGGTCTACAAGCCCAGATTCAGCAATTAAATAATCTAGTTTCCCAATTACGTTTGTCTTCCGGTAACACGGCCAGTGTTTTGGGTTCCGCGAGCGGTACATCGTTTAGCGGACTGCAAATGCAATCGGGTTTACAAATGCCTCAAAATTCCAGGGATATGAGCGGAACTTACGCGAATGTGAATGGAACCATTTATAACAAAATTACCGGCAAGGCATTTTCTACCACGGGTGAGTTTTTTGCCGAAGCCGAAGTCGGCTCGTTTGACGGTTTGCAGTTTGATACTTCCTGGAGGCCCACAGCGGTCTTAGGCGCAACGGCACTGGCAACATACAAGGTTAAGAAAGGTGATACCCTTTGGGGAATTTCCAAAAAACACTACGGGGACGGCACAAAGTGGAGAAAAATTTTGGAAGCCAATACCGATAAAGTAAAGAACCCCAGAACGATGAAGGTGGGGATTGAGTTAACTATCCCGAATTTATAGGGACATTGGCATTTTACATATGTTTGTTTTGGTGATTTCACAATAGTAAAATATTTGCTAAAATATAGGTTGTTTGCTATTTTTAGCCTAAGGCATTTAGCTTGTGTCTCCCGGCGATTGATGGCACGGAGGGGGTAACGGCCTTTGTTAAAGTGCCGGCGAATAACTATTAGCACTCTAAATATTAATTTTTAGAGTAGTTTAAATGACAAAATAATTAATTAAAAGGAAAGAAATAATGACAGAACATCATCAACAGCCGGAAATAATAATAGAGAATAAGCAAACAGAAAGTAACGGCGGAGGCAATAGCTTGGTTGCGGGTAGCATTATTCTTGGAGCAGTGTTAATTTGTGTAAGTATTTTTTATAACACCAAGTTGGTGTTAAATAGCCCCAGTGGACTGGGCAGTCTTCAGCGAGGAACATTAGTTCAACAAGCACCGGCTGCCCCAAGTCAGCCTTCTGTGCCGAGCCAGCCAGCGGGGCCGGTTGAAGTTAAGACTAGAAAAGACGCTGCGGTTTTAGGCAAAAGCGACGCTAAAGTAACAATTGAGGAATTTTCAGATTTTCAGTGTCCTTTTTGTAAGCAGTTTATAGACCAGACTTTTGCTCAAATAAAAAGTACTTATATTGATACCGGGAAAGTCAAAATGGTTTTTCGACATTTCCCGTTACCCTTCCATAATAACGCTCAAGGTTCGTCCGTTGCCGCAGAGTGTGCTAATTTACAGGGAAAATTCTGGCAGTATCATGATTTGCTATTTAAAAACGGCCAAGCAGACGGAACCGGTTTAGCGACTGTGGACTTAAAAAAATACGCAGACAGTTTGGGCTTAAATAACGGCAATTTTGGTTTCGGTAAAAATAAATTTAACCAGTGTTTGGACTCTAACGCGACTTTAAGCGCAGTGCAGGCAGATGAAAGAGATGGTAAGGCAGCCGGAACATCGGGAACCCCAACGTTTTATATTAACGGTAAGCAACTTGTTGGGGCTCAGCCGTTTAGTGCATTTAAACAGGCAATAGACGAAGCGTTAAAATAGTGTGCTAGAATATAGAATGTAGAAAAATCCTTCCTCGGCAGATCGGGGAAGGATTTTTTGGGCCATACACAATTTTGCCGTGGTTAAAATATTTTGAGATGATACTTAGATAGGGGCGCTGGCCTAGGCCGGCCGTTTTTAAAATTAATTTAATCGGCGGCTAAAGCTCGCCCCTACAGGACAAAGGGGGTCATTTGGAATAGTGCCATGGTTGTAAGTTGGCGAATTTAGGTCTTGGAATTGAATGCCACCTTGAGTGTAACTTTTATAACCCTTATACATTTAAATAATAACCATTGTGAGCGCAAGCGAAGAATCGCTTATATAAGGGACTCCTCACTTTGTTCGGAGTGGTTAAATTCAATATGACCCGACAAAGGCATTCCCCAGATGGTGCCCATCTGGGGAATTTTGTTATAATTTATTCTTAACTTTTTACGGAAACAATTTTTCTAAATCATCAACCCGGTTGATTTCTTTAACCTTTATTAACCTAACAGAAAATCTTTTTGCCAGCTCCAAGAATTCATTTTCAATATCTTCATCCAATGCAAAAGGAGAAATCCAAATACTATTTTGCCATTTTTTAAAATGCAGCTGTTTTAATTTAGCCCGAAGCACAATGCGAATTTTTTTCTGTTTTTCCGGAATGTCAAAAATTACCAGTTTCCATACCCCGTCTTTTGTCGGGTTTGTCCTAAGCAGTAATTTTTGGCCTTCTTCTGTGATTTTTGCAACTAAAATTCCTACGTCCCGGGTTTTTTCCAAAAGTTCCAGTTTTTCTAACCGAAACATCATATTATAAAAAAATTTATAAGGCTTGTTAGGGCAGGTGGCTTTATGTAACCTTACATAATTTTCAGGGCCTTTTTTCAGAATACCTAAAATTTTTATTGTAATGGGGTCAAATGGTCTGGACATAAGAATATAATTAGCGAAGGAGTGTATATAAGTTATGATACTAGTAACCGGCCAACTTCGTCAAATATTAAAAGTAAGCCCAAATTAGACAAAATTTTATTTTCATTGTGTGGTAAATAAAGCGATTGTGGATAAACTTTTTTGCAATATGTGCTAAAATAGGTATAGGAAATGTTTGTTTATGAAATTAAATTCGGCTTTAAATAAAATTTTATATTCTGCGGTTATTCTTGCAATTGGTGTGATTAGCCCACTGTCTAACGTAGCCGGAGCGGCTACGGTATTTTCACCGGAAAATATGACTTCAACATACCGGGCAAAAAGTACGCAAGTAATAACGGTTAAATCTGAGCCGCAGAATTTGTCTTCTATAAAAGTTGAGCATTCTGAATTTGTGACAGGCTCTTCCGAATGTACGCTTTTTAAATCTTCGGCCGGTAATTCAGTACAGAGTCAGCCGATAATGAATTTGAATCAGCCGGCGTCTTGTTTCAGAGTGGTTTTGGGAAGTGTGGCAAGCGCACAAAAAATCTTTACAGTTACTCAGGTTCTTTTGGCAGCTACTGTTGTTGTAGTTGCATGGCCTGCGCAAACAATTGCGCCAAATAAACTTAGTCCAACTTCGGCTCCGGTAGGGCAGGCAGTACCGGTGGCGGTTTACGGGGTTGTAATGGCAATCATGATTAGTTTTGGAATAAAATTAATTACGCGTAAAAATAAACTTGATCTAGGTGTAATACTTCCGGTTCAAAATAGGTTGTTAATGGTTATGAGATGTTGATTTGAGCCTCTCACGGCGTTAATCCATTAATAAATAACTTTAAAATTTGTATTTTAAGGTAAGAAAAAATATATAAACATATGTCAGAAGAAATAAAAATCAGCCGCCCGGTTGCTTCTTCACAAAATGCTTCCGGCGCTCAAATATCTGAACCGACAGCTTCAGGTTCCAAAATGCCTTGGGTAATTTTGGGGGTAATTGTAGTTGTTTTATTAGTCGTTGGTGTTTTGTTTCGTGATAAATTATTTCGCGGTGCTCCGGCAAAAGATACTCCTAAAGTTGCCAGTATGAAAGCTTCCGGTTATAGCGCGGTATTCTTGACCAATGGTCAGGTTTATTTTGGAAAAATGACTAGTTCCGATGGCGCCTACACAACAATGAAAGACATTTTCTATCTACAGGTAGTCCAACAGCCTGGTTTGCAAGGCAGTGGTCAAACTGAACAGCAACAGCAAGCTCAGTCACAAATTTCGTTGGTTAAATTAGGGAATGAACTCCATGGCCCGGTAGATGAAATGAAAATTACCAATAGCCAAATTTTGTTTTTTGAAAGTATGAAAGAAGATAGCCAGGTGGTCCAAGCTATAAATAACTACAAAGCTAACCCGGAAGGAAAAGCTCCGGCCGCTGGTCAGCAAGCAGTCCCGGCAGCAGTACAGCAAGCTCCGGCCGCTGGTCAGCAAGCAGCCCCGGTAGCAGTACCGCTAAAATAGTTTGTTAGGTGGTGTAGCGAAATTTAAAATCCCCGCTCCAATTATTGGAGCGGGGATTTTTATATTAAAGGAATTTCCTAATTCGGGGGTAAATGGGATTTAGCGGGATTAACTGGCTCATATGGAATAGTGTCATGGTTGTAAGTTGGCGAATTTAGGTCTTGGAATTGAATGCCACCTTGAGTGTAACTTTTATAACCCTTATAGGGACTGTTGCCAAATGGCATTTTGACTGCAATTTGAAAATTTTGGCCACTCGGCCAATCCGCCTTAGGCGGACCGCTTACCTTTCAGGTAAACATCAAAATTTGTTTTGCCCGATTGCCTCACCCGCCTCAGGCGGATGCATTAAAAAGCCCATTTGGCAACAGTCCCATTTAAATAATAACCATTGTGAGCGCAAGCGAAGAATCGCTTATATAAGGGACTCCTCACTTTGTTCGGAGTGGTTAAATTCCATATGACCTGATTAACTGTCAACTCATACTTCTATCGGCGTCATCCTGAGAAGTGCAGCCGACTAAGGATCCCTTATTTAAGAGATTCTTCACGCTCAGATGCATTCGCGTTCAGAATGACACCAGGGTTTGTTATAGTATTGCTGTGGTTAAATTCCATATGGTTCGAATGTTACTTGTTTTCCAAGTTAGGAATTAAGTGGTTTTTTTTGGTTTTCTTTTTAAAAAATCCGGCGACAAGTAAAGTAGTAAAAATAACAGTAACTATAACAATCAAAACCCAAAAAGTATATTTGGAATTAGTTTTTTGAACGGGTAGAGTAATAATTTCTATGGGGACCTTAGCTCCGGTGCCGACAGTTAGTCCGTCAGATGCCAATGGTTTGGCCACCACTGAAAGGTTTGAAGTAATTTTTTGGTTCGCCTGAGCAAGTAAGTCTTGGCCCATAATGGTTATTATTACTTCTTTTCTTTCTCCCGATTCCAATGTAAAGCTTTTCGGCAGTGACTTTATAAAGTCAGAGAAGTCATCCGCGGTGATTTCATAAATTTGAACATCCGCGGTCGGGTTGGCCACAATAATTTTTTGTGATGTTTCTTTTCCAGAGACTACTTCAAAATTTAAATATGAGGGAGAGATTTGTAAGCCCGCGGCAGATGCCAAAAAGGGGATAAAAAGAATTATAAATATCGGGAGGGTAAGTTTAATTTTTCGCCAGGGGCGGATCCGCCTTTGGCGAAAGGATTTAGGATTTAGCATAAGTAGTGAGTTAATTTTCCGCCAGAGGCGGAACCCTGCCGGCTCCTCGAGTCTGAGCTTCGGATTCGAAGCCCGGACAGGCAGGCGCCTTTGGCGAAAGGGTTTAAGATTTATTTTTGGCTTGCCCAAAATATTAGTTGGCCGGTTTTATTTCCGGAAGAAGTATTAAGCCCGACCGGTACGGATAATTTAACGGTTTGGTCTTGGTTTTCGCCGGAGTTTAAGGAGGCGGTAAATTTTTGCCAGGTTTTGCCGTTAATGGTTAGATTATCTAAGAACATACGATCCCCGGAAATAGCACCGCCAAGACTTAAACTTACGGTGCCGTTATTGGAGAGTATTACTTTTTTAGTTACGCTGTCACCCGGTTTTATGTTGCCAAAGTCTAAACCGGAAGAATTTACAGTAAACGACAAAGTACTTGGTTTGGTTGACGTTCCCTGAACCCGGCTATTGTCTAAATTTGCGCTTAAATTAATAGCAGATGAAGTAGGATCGCCGATTTGTAATAAAATAGCATTACTACGTATATAACCGGTTTTATTAGCCGAGACTTTATAAAATCCATCAGGAGCAATTAAAGATGCCTTGCCTGTGTTGTCTGTGGTGGCACTCAAAGCACCGTAATTAACAGTGGCAGTCAAAAGAGCTTGCCAAGAGCCGTTATTGAAGTATTCTACCCCTGCTTGAGCCGTGCCCCCGCTGCTGACTTTGGTTTGTGGTAACGTTAACCGGGTAATTTTCCACCCAAAATCACCAAAATACCACACCACCTCGTCCCCGGTTTTTAAGGTGTAATCCGCGGCCCCTATATCCGGCGAAACATTGTTCACCAAATACATCCAACCGCTTTGTCCGGTCGCCTCATCACCGTTGAGTTTGTCTAAATATTTACCAAAACTAGCTTGCTGAATGTGGTAAGTAAAGCCACATTGTGTGGCGGCGTTTTCCACAACATTCAAAGCCGTAGGGCCTTGCGCTTGGCCTGCGCAAATTTGTTCGTTTGAGCCTTCTATGCGGAAGGGGAAAGAGATATCACTTCCCCCCGCTTTGCCGGGTACTCCTCCTATATTAGGAGGAGAGAACTGCAGGGGCAAGGTTTTGCCGGCCAAGGCAATGGCGGCGTAAGCAGTGGTAATCGGTGAAAAGCTGTCTTCTGCCGATCCGGTCTGAAATTTAAAATATCCGGAAGATGTTTGGTTTAATTCCAAATACTGGCTTGGTGTTTTTCCGTCTTTGCTCCACTCAGATAAAGTTATGCGCAGTGAATTTAATGCCCAAATTGTCCAAGCGGTAGAGGAGCTGTCGCTTTCTGTGCCGTAAGAGCTTTTTGGGTCATAGGTAAAACCACCGTCGGAGTTTTGGGCAAGTTTTAAATAAGCCAAAGCTTTAACAACGGGAGCGTCTGAAGTTGTTAGGCCTAAAGAAGCTAAGGCTGCAATCGCGGTTGCTGTTGTGTTGCTGTCGGACGAACTGGTTAAAGAAAATGCCCAGCCGCCGTCGGAATTTTGGTGCGCAAGCAAAAAGTTTTTTGAATTTAAAATTATCACGTCATCGTTTGGTAGCCCGGAAGCTTTTAAAGCAAGAATACCAAAGATATCGTCATTTAATATAGAAGGGTCGCCAAGTTGTCCTGAAGAACTAAATTTTTTAAGTTCCGTAATATAATCTTTGCCGTAAAAATTTTTTGGGTCTTTACCAAGAGCTAAAATTGCTAAAATCGGTGCTTCGTATTCAATAGCCGAAGTGGCTGAAATATTTTTTAGCGTGCTGTCAGAAACGGCTGTTGCGCCCAAAGCAACTTGAGCCATTATGCTCCAAGGCGAAGCGGAATGGTTTTGCAGGTAGCTTAAGGCAGACGGTTGGTTAAAAGAGGCAAAAGCAAAAATAGGGGAGAGGAATAATACTAATGTTAAAAATAGTAAGAATGGTTTTGTAAAAGTTTTCATGAATTAATTAATATTATAAATTAAGAATTTTATGAAGTTACGTTAGAGCAATTAAAATAATTAGGTCAATTTAATATCTTTCTTTTCTGCACTGAAATAAAAAAACCGCCCACAGCGGGCGGTAAAGTATTTTGTAAATAAGCCTAAAAGCCAAACAAAATAATTCCTGCTCGGGGTATCCCGCCTTTGCGGGATTGTAAAATTTATTCAGCGACCAGACTTAGAATCGCGGATGTACAGATTAAAAGGATAGCGCAGATTCTGCAGTAATGCAGTCATCCTTATTATCATTTAATTTGTACATCCGCGATTAATTACTGTTGCGGCACAGTGGGGGAATAGTCTGCCTAAGGCAGGTGCACCCCGCTTCCCTAAATAAATTGTTTAGGACTTAGGCTCTTGCCATTATAAACCCGACAGAGCCGGAGTCTGCAAGTGGCTTTGGCCAATTTCTTCGTTATCCCGATGAGTATCGGGATGCCTCGAAATTGACTCAAAAGCGTAAGTCCTATTATTGAATTGTTAAAAGGTATTCTCAATATTACAACCAAAAAGGTATTCTGTCAATTAAGCTACCCTAAAATAAGAAAAACTTTGTGGATAAGTGAATTTTAACCAAGACAAAATTTTTACTAAATTTTGACACTTTTATACATTAGTGGCATAAAACATTTGTTAATTTTTTTTAAAGAAATTTAACAAAGCACATTAATATAAGAGAATTTTATTTATGTAACATATTATTTAGGTTTTATGAAAATTTATAAATGGTTCTTGTTTCATTTGAATAAATGCTCTAATGTTTCATAATTTTATACAATTTTTACTTTTTATATTATCAGATTGATTATTATAAAAAGTAAATTATTTATTAATTTGATTGATACTGAAATTAGTAAAAAAAAAGTTTGTAAATGTTTCAAATAGTTTGTTATTTAAAAATATTTGTTTTACAGTTAAATCTTTTTTCAAAAAAAAATAATCTTTTTGCCAAAAATCAGGCCAATAAATTTGAAATGAAAACGTCCTTTGAAATTAGGGAATTTATTTTGGCATTTTATCAACTTACAGTTAATAAAATGAAACAGATAAGCCGGTTATAAAATGTGCGTTTCATTCTATCCAAATTAGGGTCAAAAATTAACGGAAATATTTTGGCTAAATATATAACTAAAGATATAATATATATAGATATCGTGTATCCGATATGTGGCAAAAAAGCCTAAAATTAAAACATAAATTCAATTTTAAGAAGTAGATGTCGGATAACCGAGTTTTACTAAAAAAAACTAAAAGTGGACGAAAACGAAGAACAAATAAATAACTTGGTAAACAGCCCAAAAAAAACCGGACAAAACTTAACTTCCGGGATAGGGTTTTTTGCGCCTAGTCAGCATACTGAACCGGATGCTATTAGTGAAGACTTTTTGTCACTTTCAGAAGCCGGTAAAATAACCGGATATCACCAGGACTACCTGGGCTTTTTATGCCGAACCGGGAAACTTAAAGGTTTCAAGATTGGTAGAAATTGGGTTACCATGAATTCGTCCTTAGAAGAGTTTCTTAAAAACAACAAAAATGGCATTTCTGAGATAACCGATGAATCAGGCCAAAAAATTCAGGTTCATGTTGAAAAGCAAATTTTACCAATTCAGCCACAGGTTCTTAATTTACAGGTGCCGGAAAGCACACCCGATTCCGCGGAATTAAAGCACATAACAGTTGCGAACCAATCACAAAATTTAAACACAGTCAGTCAGAGTCCGCAGCAAATTTTACAACTCACAAAGTTGAAGAGAGAGATTTTTGATGAGTTGGAAAATAGAATCGATAGTTTGAATTTGAATTTGACCAAACTGGAGAGCAAGGTTGCTAACCCTAAAGATAATCTATTAGAAAAACAATCGGCAAAACAAAAAAATTCCTTTGTAGAAAAAGCTTATGTTTTACCGTCGACAGTTTCTCCAAAATTTGAACGCAATGAACTTTCAGAAAAATTTATTTCAAATTTTTCGCTTGATAAAATATCCGAAAATTTTACTTCAGCTTCGGTTACTTCGCCCAGTAAGTTTGCTTTAACCAAAGAAAAAATTAAAGATCTTTACAAGAGTTTCGCGGTTCCCCGCCGGCAAAATTTACCCTTGGTTTTTACGAGTGTTGCAATTGCACTACTCGGGTTAGTTGGATCCGTGCTTTGGTCAAATGTTTCTACAGATTCAAAATTAGCTCAAAATGCAGATGTGATTAGGTATGCGTACAAACAAACATCAGGCGGGCAGGCAGTAGGGTTAGAAGGTGCTAAGCCGGGTGGAGTTACTTTAGTAAATAATAATATCGCCAACCAAGTTATCAATAAAGTTTTAGGTTTGAGCGAATCTCAAGTTTATTCCTTCATAGACCAGCGGTTGAATAGATATTTGGCGGAAGGAAAATTCAAAGGCGAAAAAGGCGAGGCGGGAGTACCGGGAGTGGCAGGAATTTCCGGAGGCGGTTCTACCATAAGTTATATTCAACCAAACCCCACCATTGGCAGTTCCGGCGGAAGCATGTTGGGGATTACTTATTTGTCGGCGGAGAATTTTACAACTAAAAATGCGAGCATTAACGGTTTGTTAAATGTAAGCGGTGCTTCCAGTTTTACAAATTCGGTGACTTTTGCCGGCCCGACAACACTTAACGGCTCAACCACAATTTCCAGTTTATCGGTAACCGGTTTAGCCGATATACAAAATTTAAATGTTTCCGGTTCCACAACCATTGCCAACTTAACGGTAACGAATTTGAATCCGGGTTTTCCGTTGGGTTCGGTTATTTTTCAGGGTGCAAGCGGTATGGTGCAGGACAACCAAAACTTTTTTTATGACAAAACCAATGTGCGTTTGGGGATTGGGACTTCCACCCCGACCCATTCTTTAACAGTGATAGGTTCGGTGTTGTTGACGGGCAACGAAACTTTGCTTGGGCAATTAAGCGTGAGCGCTACTTCAACTTTAGCCACAACTTCCATAGCTCAACTCAACGTGAGTGGCGAATCATTTTTAGCAACTACCACATTAACCGTATTTAACGCCAACGGAGCGGCAACGTTTAATTCCCTTTTAATCGGCAACGGCACAACAACTTTAGCCACTACCACTATTGCAGACCTAACAGTCCTCGGAAATTTAAAGACATCTCGGCTACAAGCCTCCTCTACCAATACGGATATTTTAACGGTTAATGCCACTACAACCTTAAATGGAAATTTGTTTGCAACAGGGTCGTCTTCTCTCGCCACCACTACTATTAGCAATTTAACCGTCACCAACACTACAACTCTTGCCTCCAACGTCAGCCTCACAGGCACTAATCCGGTTATAGATTTAACTTCGGCTTCCTCTTTATTTATTAATTCTGTGACCAACCGCCCCGTTACTATTGGAGCGGGACTCTTTACTCTTGGCGGCAATTTGCAAATTAACGGCGCCACAACAACCATTGCGTCCACCAATATCAGCTTAACCGGCGGCACAACAAATTTTGATTTAACTTCCGGCACCTTTAACATCAACACGCTTAATAATAGTCCGGTTACGTTTGGCTCCGGCCTTGTTACTCTGGGCGGCGGGTTAAATGTAATCACCGGCAATGTGAATTTGTCTACAACTTCCGGTAATGTGGCAATGGGCAACAACAGCGGCACGTTAAATATTAACAGCGCCACTACAACTATTTCCTCTAACGCTATTAGTTTAACCGGCACAAACCCAATAATGGATTTAGCATCCGGGACATTAAATTTGAATACTACGAACAACCGTCCAATTACTGCCGGCACGGGCCTCTTTACTCTGGGTGGCAATTTGCAAATTAACGGCGCCATAACAACATTGGCGTCTACCAATATTTCTTTAACTGGCGGTTCTACCAATTTTGATTTAACGTCCGGCACGTTTACAATAAACGGAATAAATAATCGCCCCGTTACTTTTGGCTCCGGCTTGGTTACGCTTGGAGGAAATTTGCAGGTTAATGGCAGTGCCACCACCGGCAACCAAGTCATCAGTGGCAATCAATTAATCTCCGGCAACGCGACCACAACAGGATCGCAGTACATTGGCGGCAACTTCGCGGTAGCCGGAAACTCCGGCATTACCGGCAACCAAATTATTAGTGGTACGCTTGCGGTTACGGGTGCAACTATTTTAAACAGTTCATTAAATGTCATTGGTGCTTCCACATTGGCAACGTCTAGCATCAGTCAACTAATAGTTACCGGCAACGCGACCACGAGTGGTAGTTCAGTAATATCGGGAAACCAAACTATTACCGGAACTTTGAATGTTACGGGTTTGACAACGCTTGGTACTTTATCAGCAGGACAATCCACTTTCACAAACACTTCTTCCACCAACGCAACAATTGCCAATAATTTTTACGTTACAGGCCAGACCCTATTACAGTTTTTGACTGCAAATGGAACCTCGACGTTGGCGACAACCACTGTTGCAGATTTGACAGTTTCAGGCTCCAGCAATCTGAATCGTGTGACTGTAACAGGGCAGGCAACTTTGGGCAACGCTTCCACTTCCGCATTAACTGTAAATGGCACGACGGTTTTAATCGGCGCTGCCGCTTTACAATCAACGTTAAATGTTACAGGTTCGACTACGCTCACTACTTTATCAGCAGGACAAACAACCTTTACCACGGCTTCCGGCACGGCTTTAACTTTGTCCGGCGCTTTAGTAGCCAACACATTTAATGGCAATACCATCACAGCCGGTGCAGGCACGCTAAACCTAAACAGCAATATTTTGGCCTTACAGGGTGGCAATACCACATTGATCGGTTCAAACACAATCACCTCGTCAACCATTTCCACCTCCACTATTTCGCAAATTACTTTGAACGGCAATGGTAATCAGTTGACTCTACAAGGCGGAAATACCACTCTAATCGGAACTAACTCCATCACCTCGTCAACCATTTCCACTTCCACCATATCCAACCTCACCGCTTACGGTAATAACCACAGCCTTTATTTGTTCGGCAATTCTTCTATTGATCAGAGCATAACCACAACTTCCACGCCGACATTCGCTGGACTAATTGTTACGGGTAATGCCACCACCACGGGCAACCAAATTATTACCGGGAATTTTAATGTTATCAGTGTGTCAACTTTAGCCACTACCACCATCTCCAACCTTACGGTGAGCAACACTACAACTTTAAGTTCATTAATTGCCAACGGCGCAGTTACGTTTAATAATTCGGCAACTTTAGCCACTACCACTATTGCTCAACTTAATGTTATGGGTTCGACTACGCTGGCCTCCTTAACGGCAGGTTCGACTATGCTGGCAACATCTAGCATTAGCCAACTGACTATCACAGGGCAGGCAACAACCACAAATATTATTCCCTCAACCGATAATGCTTATGACCTGGGCACATCTGCCAACCGGTTCAGGAATATTTATACATCGGGAAATATTACCCTTGCCACATTTACCCAAGGCAGTATTCTGTTTGCCGGAGCAGGCGGGACACTTAACCAAAATAATTCCAACTTCTTTTGGGACAATGCAAATAATAGGTTAGGGATTGGCACTACGAGTCCCAGCCAGATGTTAACAGTGGGGAATAATAATCAGTTTACGGTTACAGCTGGTGGAAATGCTGTGGCGGCCGGGACAGTGCTGGCTAATAGTGGGACATATCCGACCAATAGCGCAAGCTTGGGAGTCGGGGATTTGCAGTATGGTTTTAATTCCAATGCTAACGCTTTGAGAATGATTAACACTATAAATAATGGTGGATACTTTGCTTTCAGAACTCAAACGGGTGGAGTATTCTCGGATGTTGTCACAATTCTAAATAATGGCAACGTGGGGATTGGGACGACCTCACCGGCACAAAAATTAGTTGTCGCCGGCAACATGCAACTCACCGGCGCCTTGTTTGATAGAAATAATGCCAGTGGCACATCCGGACAAATACTTTCCTCTACCGGTACCGGCACGCAGTGGATTAGTACTTCTACTTTAGTCGGCGGTACTGCCTTAGTTTCTTTAAACGGCCAAACAGGAAGCACTCAAACTTTTGCCACGGGCACAGCTACAGGCATTGGCCTTAACATAACCTCTGCCGGCAATGTTCATACCTTTACCCCCACAGTCTCATCAAATTATATTATTCCTCTTTCTGCCAGCACCACAGAATGGTCTAACTTCTACACCACTCCTTCAACCCGCATTGCCACAGCTAACAACTTAGCCTGGACAGGAAATACCCTGGGGGTTAGCGCTCTCTACAACATTCCTCTAACCGCTTCCACTACTAATTGGAATAATTTTTATAATATCCCTTCTGACAGAATTACCGCAGGCACAGGACTTTCCTGGAATGCCAATACTTTAAATTCCGTGTGGACCACCAGCGGCAACAACATTTACAACAACAATTCCGCGAATGTGGGAATTGGGACAACCTCACCGCTCGCCAAGCTGGATGTTTGGGGGAATTTGCAGGTTGGCACGTCATCAATACCGGTATTATTTGTGAACACGGCTACGGGCAACGTCGGCATCGGGACGACGGGGTCGAGCAGTTTTAAATTGCAAATCAACGGCAACGTCGGGCCGGACCAGAATTTGGCTTACGATTTGGGCAGTCCGGCACTGCGCTGGAATAATTTATATATCGGCAATGTCGCGGCTTCAAGCACCACCTTTACTACCCTGACCGTGCCCAATATTTATGGTAGTACAGCGGCCAACGGAACGCTTACGCTTGCCGGTACGTCCAATGCTACGGCGGGACAAATATTAATTCCGGGCGCAACCGCCGCGGCCTCCGCTTTGGTTTTAGGTGGCGACGCCAATTTGTATCGCAGTGCGGCCAACACCCTTAAGACCGACGGTAACTTTATTGCGGGCATCAACCTTACCGTGTTGGGCGGCTCCACAATTTTGGGTAATACTTCCATAGGCGGCACTCTAAGCGCTACTGGATCTACAACGCTGTCAAACACCTTAACCGTTGCCGGCACCACGCAAATAAATTCCACTTTTGGCGCCATGGGCGCGGCCACGTTCGGTTCTGCCGGCAGTTTTGCCGGACTGCTTACCGCAGGCAACGGCATTATGACAAGCCAAATTTCCATAGCCACTTCCACCAACCCGGCCAGCAGTATGATTTTAGTTCAAAACACCAATGCCTCTCCGTCCGGCAACCTGTTGCAATTACAATCCGGCTCCAGCCCTACCAACAAATTCACAGTGGATACATCCGGCAACACCTCCGTTGCCGGCACTTTGGGAGTTACCGGCAACACCCAGCTTTCTACGCTTAACACTTCCGGCATTGCCACACTGAATTCCGCGGGCATTACCAACGGCCTGACCGT
>JBBRWU010000019.1:0-14590 GCA_038249015.1 Candidatus Doudnaibacteriota bacterium
GCTGGGGACTTACAACCCCGACTTATCGTCAAGTGGCCAGAACTGGGACAGTGGGTCCCTCAAAAGCTCCTACCCAGACTGGTGATTCTATCACCATAGAAGACTTGATGAGGAAATTCAACAAACCTCGTTAACGGCAATGCACGGTTGATGGTTATCCGCACTTGTTTCCTACCCAATCGGCGGAAACAATGAAAAACCATTCGTCTTGGAGCCGTGCGGACGTAAAATTCGTGGTGATACTGGAGTTGCCCACCAGTTATTAAAAACGGAACAGCACTTTTGGGAGCTCTGTTGCTTGCACAGCAACATCTCCCAACTTTTTTTCAGAAAATAATAGTTTCGCCAGTTGGCAGATTGTTTTCTGAAAATTGGTAAGTAAGTTCTTTAAAACCACCTATTCATTTACCGGGAGTTTTGGTAGCTAACAGTAGTTATTAGAACCCCCGGTGAAGGATCCGGGAAGAATGAAAATAAGCATGGAAGATTACCGGTACCTGCCTCCGGATCCTTTGGATCCGGAGGCAGGTAAGAGAATTGACATGGAGGCTTACCGCGCGGCGGTGTCGCGCAGTAAGCCGGGTTGTGGGCATCACTTTGTGATGCCTAATCCTATTTCCTGGGCAGATGGGTACATCTGCCAGGATTGCTTGGAGCCGGTGGATGCTCCAAAAAACCAGGGAAAGTAGTAATCGGCGTTACGCGGTTTTATGGTTCGCGTACTTATAAATTAAAACCATTTGCACTTTGAGGAGAAACGGCTGTGCTTTGCACAAGCCAGCCGTTTCAATTCTTTTCCAGGTCATTACCCATTTCCCATTCCTGCCGTTAGGAATTTGGGAAACCAAATCCTCAATGGGGGGCGTGGGTGGTGGCCTGAAAAAGGGTAATTTTTTTTATTTTCTATAATCAAGAATATTTCCCCGCAGCTTGCCCCGTAAAGATAAATCTACGGGGCTTGCTGCGAGGTAGTTCATTAGCTTGACATTTACATAGTTATAATGTATAATGGAAGTAAGAGTATTTATTACCTCCATTATACAAAGATATGGATAATTTAATCGCTAAATTATATAAATCATCGAAAACAGTCCTAACAACTCAGGACTTGGCTTTAATATGGGGAGAAACGAATGCTAATAATTTGAAATCCAAAATAAGCTATTATTCCAAACAGGGGGTTTTGATTCGGTTGAGTAGGGGAATTTTTGCTAAAGATATTAAGTATTCGCTCAAAGAATTAGCCAACAGTATTTATACACCTTCCTATATTAGTTTTGAAACTGTTTTAAGAGAATCCGGTGTAATTTTTCAGCATTATGAAACGATTTTTGCGGCTTCCAGATGGCCGAGAACCGTAATCATAGGCAAAAACACAATCGTTTTTAGGAAACTGAAAGACGAGGTTTTATACAATTCAACCGGTATTTTAAGCGGGGTAAATTATTGTATTGCCGGCACGGAGCGGGCATTTTTGGATATGATTTATTTGTACCCGAATTATTATTTTGATAATTTAAAATCTATTGATTGGTCAAAGTGTGAAGATATTGTAAAAATATATAAAAATAAGCAATTAATAAAACGATTAAATAACTATAAAAAAAATTATGTTAAATAGGGAAAAGCATCAATTAATTATGGGGCAGATTTTGAAAGATATATACACCGATGTTTCCATTGCCCCGCTTTTGGGATTTAAAGGCGGTACCTGCGCTTATTTTTTTTACGGTCTGCCAAGATTTTCCGTGGATTTGGATTTTGACTTATTGGAGATAACCGAAGAAAACCGAAAATTGGTTTACGAAAAGATTTTGGGTATTTTAGTCAAATACGGAGTAGTAAAAGATAAATATATAAAAAGGTTCACGATTTTTGCCCTGCTTGCTTATGGCAATGAAGATCATAATGTTAAGGTGGAAATTAACACCAGAGGATTGGCGGGGGGTGTTGAAGAATTTTATGAACTTAAAGAGTACCTGGGTATTTCGGTGCTGGCGGCAAAGCAGGATTATTTATTCGCGGGGAAGTTATTGGCGTTACTTTTAAGGGGAGAGATTGCGATGCGTGACATTTTTGATGTGCATTTTTTTGCTAAAAATAGGTGGGATATTAACACAGAGGTTATAAAGCAGGGTGCAGGAAAAACTCTTCGGGAGTATTTGGCAGAATGTGTTATTTTTATTGAAAAAGTGGAAAATAATCAAATTTTACAGGGTTTGGGTGAGCTTGTCGGTGGCGAAAAAGAAAAAGCATGGGTTAGAAGTCATCTAAAAGCCGAAACTATATTTATGCTAAGAAATTATTTGTCTTTGTTGAAATAGGAATTATGGCTTTGGGTGGTGACTCTGGAAATGTAGTTGCCTGATTTATCAGGCCTCGAGCTAAAAGGGGCAAAATGGAATTTAACCACTCCGAACAAAGTGAGGAGTCCCTTATATAAGCGATTCTTCGCTTGTGCTCTGAATGGTTATTATTCAATGTATAAGGCTTATAAAAGCTACGCTCAAGGTGACGTTTAATACCAAGACCTAAATCCGCTAACTTACAACCATGGCACTATTCCACATGACCCGTTAATGGCCGATAAATACCCCGTCTCCGCCTAGGCGGATACGTCGGACTTAGTCGGCAGACTACAAAATAAATGCGATCAGTTTCGCAATCCCCCGGTGGCGGCCTGAAAAAGAGTAAATTAAAAACCTTTCAAGCACTTCAGGTTAGAAGTTACAAGAAAGGTTTAAGTAAAAAAAGTATTTTAAAAACTTATTGGCACGCCGACTTTTTGGCCGACTTGTTTTGCCCAGTCTTCCAGTCGGTCAATTCTGTGACCGCTTACCAGCATTTCCTCATGGTACTGTTTAACTTGGGCGGAAAGGTTGGCAATGGAGGTTTTAATATCGCCCAGCTCAATGCGAACTTCCGTAAGAATTTCTTCTTTGAGGGTTTTATTGCTCTGGTCAATATAGTCAAAAATTGGTTGAAAGTTTGAATCGGACATAAATTTCATATTTAATCACAGTGTAATTATAACAAAAGCTTTATGATTTTCCAAGCAGGCCTGAATTCTGGTAAAAAACCTATTTTTGTGCTAATATAGGTATATAGATATCCTCAATTGGGGATAACGGTAGCCACTTGACCCGGTAAAGCCATATTGCAAGATAATCAGGGATTGTTGAGTTGAGGGCATAAAAAAATATTATTTCGCTTAAATAAAACTAAAAGTTTGCAATATGATTCTACCGGGTTGACAAATTCTGCTTGACTGGTACAATCAAAAATACGCACAATTACATAAGCCAATAGCCATTTGTGGATCGGCCTTTTTTGCATATCCCACAAAAAGTTTTTGCGTCTATAAAATATTTTTCCTTATAACTAAGCCAAAAATATCTTAAAAAAGACGCTTAAATTACTTTAAAATGGGGTAAATGGAAAAAGGCAATGTTTTGCGCTCTTCATCACATGATTTTGGGCAGATAGAGGGTGTAAAATATTATGGCCACATAAGGGCCTTGGAGGTAGTTTTAATCTTAAATAAGCCAAAAAGTGCGTTTTTTGGCCGAAAGCCTAATTTAATGGCAAATAAATCTAAAGGAAGCTCCGCTGTAGTAGCCACCCGGCCGCAGAAGGAGAAGCTTGCCGCGCGCAAGTTTTTCACTGCCAGCCACGAAACTGCCTTGGTACCCAACTTAATTGAGGTTCAGCTCAATTCGTATCGTTGGTTTGTGGAAAAAGGGTTAAAAGATTTATTGGGGGAGGTTAACCCCATCAGGGATTTTACCGGTAAGAATTTAGAGTTAGTTTTTGGCGAGTATTTTTTTGACAAGCCGAAGTATGACGAATTTACTTCCCGCGAAAGAAACACCACCTACGAAGCGCCTCTATATGTTTCGGCCAAATTAATAAATAAAGTTAGCGGGAAAACCAAAACTCAAGATGTTTACTTTGGTGATTTTCCGTTAATGACGCCCCGCGGAACTTGTATTATAAACGGGGTAGAACGCGTAGTCGTAAACCAGTTGATTAAATCACCGGGTGTGTTTTTTACTGTGGAAAATATTCGCGGTAAACAATATTACGGCGCAAAAATTATTCCGAATCGCGGTGCCTGGTTGGAATTGGATACCGATGCTGCCGGAGTCATTGGCGTAAAAATTGACCGCAAACGCAGAATTCCGATTACCGCACTCATGCGCGTGTTCGGACTTTCTTCCAACGAACAAATTCTGGAAGCTTTTAAAGACATCGACACTGACCCGGACACCAAGTACATTCAAAACACTTTGGACAAAGACGCTTCTACCAATGCCGATGAAGGCTTTAAAGAAGTTTATAAAAGAATCCGCCCGGGCGATTTGGCCACAGTAGACAACGCTAAATCTTTAATTTCGGGAATGTTTTTTAATATTGAACGTTACGATTTTTCCGACGTCGGCCGTTACAAGTTTAACCAACGCTTGCACGTGGAAAACAGCAAAGATCCGCTTCTGACTTTGGAAGATTTAACCAAAGTCGTGCGCGAAGTTATTCGTTTAAACAACACCCAGGAACCGGCCGATGATATTGACCATTTGGCCAACCGCCGTGTTCGCGCCATTGGTGAATTAATTCAAACTCGTTTCCGTGTAGGTTTGGCTCGTATGGCTAGAATCGCCAAAGACAGAATGTCCTTGGCCGATTTGGAAACCGTGACCCCGGCTCAGTTAATTCACGTTCGTCCGGTGGTTGCCACCATGCAAGAATTTTTCTCTTCTTCCCAGTTGTCCCAATTTATGGACCAGACCAACCCGTTGGCTGAGTTGGAGCATAAAAGAAGGTTATCTGCTATGGGACCCGGTGGACTCTCTCGTGAACGCGCGGGTTTTGAAGTACGCGATGTGCATCGTTCTCACTATGGTCGTTTGTGTCCGATTACTACTCCGGAAGGACCCAATATCGGACTGGTAGCTCACTTGGCGACTTATGCCAAAGTTAATGATTTCGGGTTTATTGAAACTCCGTATCGGATGGTAAAAAAGAATGCCAAAAATGACGGCAAAGATGCCGTGGACGAAATTTCTTTGTATGAAGTAAAGGATGAAAAGGGTCGCGTAATTGTTTCCGCCGGCTCTATTATTACTTCTGCCCAAGCCAAAGAATTGGCCAAGCAGGATCAGCTGTTGGAAATTCGGATTAAGCCGAGAGTGACTGATAAAATTAAGTATATGGATGCTTTCCAAGAAGAAGCCCTGGTTATTGGTCAGAGTAATATTGAAATTGATGAGAGCGGCCATTTTACAGCCAGCCGTTCCAGTGTGCGCGTGCATAATGTTCCGTCTATTACTTCTACCGATGACATTGAAGCTTTAGATGTTTCGCCCAAGCAAATTATTTCCGTAACTACTTCTTTAATTCCTTTCTTGGAACACGATGATGCTAACCGCGCGCTCATGGGTAGCAACATGCAACGTCAGGCCGTGTCTTGTATAAAGCCGGATGCTCCGTTGGTGGGTACCGGTATGGAAGGCAAAGCCGCCCGCGATAGCGGAACCGTAGTTTTGGCTGAAGAAGAAGGTACCGTAACTTCCGTGGCCGGCGATAAAATTGTCGTAGTCGGCGAAAAAGGCAAAAAACGGGAGTATCCGTTATTAAAATTCTTGCGTACCAACTCCGGTACTTCCATTAACCAAATCGCCCGTGTCTCCAAAGGCCAAGAAGTTAAAAAAGGTGACCTGTTGGCCGACGGGGCTTCTACCGAACACGGGGAATTGGCTTTGGGACAAAATATTTTATTGGCTTTCTTGTCTTGGGAAGGCGGTAACTACGAAGACGCTATTTTAGTTAGTGAGCGCGTAGTTCAAGCCGACCGTTTTTCTTCCATTCATATTGATGACTTTAAAATTGATGTTCGCGACACCAAGCTCGGGCCCGAACAAGTTACCCGCGACATCCCGAATGTCGGTGAAGAAAAATTGAAAGATTTGGATGAGAACGGTGTTATCCGTATTGGTGCCAAAGTTAAAGCCGGTGATATTTTAGTCGGAAAAATTACCCCAAAAGGGGAAACTGATTTAACCGCGGAAGAAAAATTGTTGCGCGTAATTTTCGGGGAAAAATCCCGCGATGTTAAAGATACTTCCTTAACTTTGCCTCACGGCGAATACGGAAAAGTGGTTAACATTCGTGAATTTTCCCGCGAAGCCGGCGATAAATTGCCTTCGGGCGTAATTCGCAGTATTCAAATTTCCGTTGCCGTCTTACGCAAAATCCAAGTCGGGGATAAAATGGCCGGCCGTCACGGTAACAAAGGTGTCATTTCCAAAATTATTCCGGTGGAAGATTTGCCGTTTATGCCCGATGGCCGTGCGGTAGATATTATTTTAAATCCGCTGGGTGTAGTTTCCCGTATGAACTTGGGACAGATTCTGGAAACCCATTTGGGTATGGCCGCTTACAAATTGGGTTATAAAATTGCCACCCCGGTATTAGACGGTATTAAAGAATTTCAAATTAAAGAAGAGTTGGCAAAAGCCGGCGTCCCGCAAGACGGTAAAATGGTATTGTTCGACGGCAAGACCGGCGAACCGTTCGACGAAAAAGTGACCGTGGGCGTTATGTATATGCTCAAATTGCATCACCTTGTGGACGATAAAGTCCATGCTCGCTCAACCGGACCGTACTCACTTATTACCCAACAGCCGTTGGGCGGAAAAGCTCAGTTCGGTGGCCAGAGATTCGGAGAAATGGAAGTTTGGGCGCTGGAGGGTTACGGTGCCGCTCATACTTTGCAAGAAATGTTAACCATCAAATCCGACGACGTTGTCGGCAGAAGTAAAACCTATGAAGCAATTGTTAAAGGCGAGCCGATTAAAAAACCAAATGTACCGGAAAGTTTCCGCGTGTTGGTGAAAGAATTGCAAAGCCTTTGTTTAGATGTTGAATTGTTAGGAAAAGACGGGCAAGTGGCTTCGGCCGCTGAAGAACCGGAGGTCGTCGTGCCGGTTTCTATTAGCCAACAGCCGGCCGTGCCGGACATCTCTCTGTTTGAAGATGAAATAAAGAAGAAACCCAAGAAAGAGAAGAAGGCTAAATAATGCAAAGTGTAAATATCAAAATGAAAAATTATTGATTCCGCCGGGGGCGGAAAATTATATAAAACATTTTGAACTTTGATTTTTAAATTTTAAACTTCCTATCATGTTAACACTTACAGAAGATTTCAAAGGTGTGCGGCTAAAATTAGCCTCCCCGGAAACCATGTTAGATTGGTCTCACGGTGAAGTAACCAAACCGGAAACTATAAACTATCGCACCCAGCGTCCGGAAAAAGACGGGCTTTTCGACGAAAAGATTTTCGGGCCGATAAAAGACTGGGAATGTTATTGCGGAAAATATAAAAGAATTCGTTACAAAGGCATTGTGTGTGACAAGTGTGGCGTGGAAGTTACCAAATCTTCCGTGCGCCGTGAGCGTATGGGCCACATTAAGTTGTCCGTGCCGGTCGCGCATATTTGGTTTTTGCGCGGCGTGCCTTCCCGACTGGGACTGGTGCTGGATTTGGGCGTAATGGAATTGGAAAAAGTGGTTTATTTTGCTGCTTATATTATTACCAATGTAGATGAAGAATCCCGCCTTTCCACCTTGGAACAAATTGAACACGAATTTAAAGCCAAGAAAAAAATTATTGAAGAAAAATTTGAAACTATCATCGGTAAAACCAAGTCTGCCTTAGGTCAAAAAGCCGCCGAAAAAGATGCCGACTTGGTGCACGCGGAAATTGACGCCGAAGTTACCCGCCTTAAAGATGCCTGGGCCAAAGAGTTTGAAGGTTTAGAAAGCATTCGCGATCAAGCCAGATCCGAACTAAAATCTATAAAAAAATATCAAATTATTTCCGAATTACAATACCGTGATTTGTCTTTAAAGTATGGTCCGGTTTTTAGCGCCTCCATTGGCGCCGAAGCTTTAAAGGGTTTATTGGAAGAAGTTAATTTGGAACAGTTAGTCCAAGATTTAAATACCCAGTTGGTTAATTTGGAAGGCCAAGCCCAACGTAAAGCCTTAAAGCGCTTAAAATTAATTAAGTCTTTAATTAATTCCGGCCTGCGTCCGGAATGGATGTTAATTACCACTTTGCCGGTTATTCCTCCGGATTTAAGACCCATGGTTCAATTGGACGGTGGCAGGTTTGCCGCCTCGGATTTGAACGATTTGTATCGCCGGGTAATTAATCGCAACAATCGCTTAAAGAAATTATTGGAAATTAAAGCTCCGGAAGTTATTACCAGAAACGAAAAGCGCATGCTTCAGGAAGCTGTGGATGCTTTAATCGACAACTCTATTCGTCACGGTAAAGAAGTTACCGCTTCCACCGGTCAAAAGCGCAAATTGCGTAGCTTGGCCGATATGTTAAAAGGTAAACAAGGGCGGTTTCGTCAAAACTTGCTTGGAAAGCGCGTGGACTATTCCGGCCGTAGCGTTATTGTGGTCGGTCCGCATTTGCGTCTTCATCAGTGTGGTTTGCCGAAAATTATGGCTTTGGAATTATTTAAACCGTTTGTTATTTCCAAACTTATCGGCCGGGAGTATGCTCACAATGTCCGCAGTGCCAACCGTTTAATTGAACAGGGTCGTAATGAGGTTTATGACATTTTGGAAGAAGTGACCAAAGACCATTATATTTTACTCAATCGCGCTCCAACCTTGCATCGTTTGGGTTTCCAGGCGTTTCAACCCGTGCTTATTGAAGGAAAAGCCATTCAATTGCACCCGATGGTGTGTGCCGCGTTTAACGCGGACTTTGACGGTGACCAAATGGCTGTTCATGTACCGTTAACCGATGCCGCGCAAAAAGAAGCCAGAGAAATTATGGTTAGCGCACACAACTTGCTTAAGCCCGCTTCCGGCGATCCGGTTATGACCCCGGACAAAGACGTGGTGGTAGGTTGTTACTATATTACCCGTTTAAGAGACGGCAGTAAGGGCGAAGGAAAAGTTTTCAGCAGCCCGAGCGAAGCTATTTTGGCCTACAACAATAATTACGTGCACATTCAGGCCAAGGTTAAGGTGCGTATGCCCTCCGAAGGCGGGTCAGGAGCAGGGGAAATGTTGGACACTTGTGTTGGTCGGTTAATCTTTAATAAAGTGGTGCCGAAAGAATTAGGTTTTAGAAACGAAAATTTTGACAAGAAAAAACTGCAGGCCTTGGTTCGCGAAGCTCATCGGACTTTGGGTAATGACCGCACCGCGGAATTAATTGACGAAATTAAGCGCACCGGTTTTTACTATATGAAAAAGAGCGGTTTGTCTTGGGGTATGGACGATTTATTAGTGCCCCAAGTTAAATATGAGTATTTAAAACAAGCCGATGAGGATGTGGAAAATACCTCCCAACAGTATCGTGAAGGGTTGCTCACCGAAGATGAACGTTATAACCGCGTGGTAGAAATTTGGGCCGAGGTTTCCGAAAAAATTGCCAAATCGGTTAACGGCACTGTGGCCGAACACGGTTCGGTAAATTATTTTGTTTCCAGCGGAGCCAGAGGCTCCTTCTCTCAAATTACTCAGATGTCCGGTATGAAAGGCTTGGTGGTTAACCCGGCCGGTGATGTTATTGAGTTGCCGGTAAAGGGGAGTTTTAAAGAAGGCTTAAATGTGTTGGAATATTTCATTTCTACTCACGGTAGTAGAAAAGGTATGTCCGATACTGCGCTTCGTACCGCGGACGCCGGTTACTTGACCAGGCGTTTGGTAGACGTGGCTCAGGATATTGTAGTTAATGCCGAAGATTGCGGTACCGACCAGTTTGATTACATTACTTTGGAAGATAGTCAGAAAATGAACAAACCGTTTGATCGCCGTTTATTCGGTAGGGTTACAGCCGAAACCATTAAAGACAAGAACGGAAAAATTATTGTAGAAAAAAATCACGGCATCGACGATCAACAGGCCAAAGACATAATGGAAAGCAGAGCGACGGAAGTGAAATGCCGTAGTGTACTTAAATGTAAATTGTCCCGTGGTGTTTGTAAGCTTTGTTACGGTTATGATTTGGGTTTTAACGATATGGTCCGCTTAGGTGCGGCTGTCGGAATTGTGGCCGCTCAGGCCATTGGTGAACCGGGAACTCAGTTGACGATGAGAACTTTTCACACCGGGGGATCAGCTTCCGTTAAAGATATTACCCAAGGTTTGCCCCGCGTAGAAGAATTGTTCGAAGCCAGAGAACCAAAAGGTATGGCTTATGTGGCGGAAATCGACGGGCAAGTTTATATTGCCAAGCCGAACAACAAAGAATATATTGTGCGTATTCAGGGTGCTGATGTGGAAAAAGACACTTATCCACTTTCCGGCTCACAATCTGCCATTAAAGATGGTAGCAAAGTGGAAGCGGATGAAACCTTGTATATTAACGAAAATAGTCAAGCCATTAAAGCCAAAACTGCCGGCTTGGTACGTTTGGAAAAAGACAAAATTATTGTGGTCCACGAAAGTGACCAGGTAAAAGAATGTGTGGTTCCGGCTTCCTATTCTTTGTTGGTTAAAGACGGTGATTTGGTTGTCAAAGGTGCCAGGTTGACCGAAGGAAACTTAAATCCTAACCAAATTATGCAACTACGCGGTTTGGAAGAAGCGCAAAAATACGTGGTTAAGGAAGTCCAGGATATTTATGTTTCGCAAGGGCAAAATATCCACGACAAGCATATTGAAGTTATTGTAAAGCAGATGTTTTCTAAAATGCGCATCCTGGATGCCGGCGACAGTGAATTGGTGGCCGGAGAAATTACCGACAAATCTAAATTGAATGTGGTTAACGAACTGCTTTCCAGAACCAATCAGCGCCAGGCCACGGCCGAGCAACTACTGATGGGAATTACTAAAGTTTCATTAAACACCGAAAGTTTCTTGGCAGCAGCGTCTTTTCAAGAAACCACTCGCGTGCTTATAGAAGCGGCCGTAACCGGCAAGACCGATTATTTGCGAGGTTTAAAAGAGAACGTAATTATCGGTAAATTAATTCCGGCCGGAACCGGTTATAGCGATGAAATTGCCAGGCAAAATTTGCAGCTGGAAACTTCTGTCAGTGAAGCAGCAGCTGAAGCTTTGGAAAAAGCGGAAGCTGTAAAAGAATAATCATCAAATAAATAAAAAACCCGCATTTTGAAAGTGCGGGTTTTTTTGGTAGAATAACGCTATGCTCAATGAAACAAGGGTTAATTTAAAGCATTTATTGGAAGACATTAGGGATTCCTACACTTCGCCTTTGGAGGAGGTGATTTTAACCGAACTCATTGCCAACGCACTTGACAGCAAGGCCACGACTTTGAATTTTATTGTAGATGGAGAAAATAATTTTTTACGTTGCATTGATGACGGTCAGGGGATGAAGCGGGAGGGGATTAAGGCGTATCATAATATTGCCTCTTCCGCCAAAACCCGCGGACAGGGAATTGGCTTTGCCGGCGTGGGCGCAAAGCTATCTTTGTTGATAGCCGACAAGGTGGTTACGGAAAGCAGGGGTGGCCACGGCAGTCAATGTTCTACAGAGTGGAACCTTACGGGTCCGTATCGTGCACCCTGGAAATTTATTCCTTTTTCAGGCAGTGTGCAAACATCACGGGGAACATCGGTTGCAATTTATTTTAGCGATTCTCGTACACATTTGTTGAACACGGAATTTGTTGAGCGGGCAATTATTAAGCATTTTTATCCCCTGCTTTCGGAAAAGTTTTATAGTCAATTTTTAAAATACTTTTACAAAAAACCGATTATAATTTTTATTAACGGCAGAAAATTAGTTTTGTCGGAAACCGGGCAGGAGGCACTTCAGCATTGGTTCACGGTTACTTTAGGAAAAAGCCGGCAGCCGGCGGGTGTAGGTTTTTTGGTTAAAACCGGCACAGAGCCTTCATGGTTGCAAAGAATGCTTGGACAGAGCGTGGCCAGTGCTTCACTGCCCTCGGGTCTTTGGATTTCCACATTCGGCAAAGTAATTAAAGGCGGCTGGGAATGGCTGGGAGTTTTGCCGAAAAATCCCGCCCAACTGACAGGCTTGGTGGAAATTCCGTCGCTGTCTGAAATATTAACCACCAATAAAAACGATTTTTTAAGTGACGCAAATAGTTTAAAAAAATATTATAAGTTTCGTAAAGCCATTCAGGAAGCGGTATTGCCCCTGCTTAGGCAGATGGGCGAAGACCATGCTACGCCGGAAGTGTCGTCGGAAAAAATTATTAGACCTTTAAGTCAAACATTAACTTCCGCATTAACCAGGCTCGCGGGTGATTTTCCCGAATTGGAAAGTTTAATCGGCAGTCGCCACATTCAAGGTACGGGCAGAGTTAAAAAAGAAAAAGATGACAAAGAAGAAATTATTACGGCTCCCGCGGAACCGGAAAATACGGACGCAAAGCAAAATAACGCATTGGACGACAAGGATGCTAGTTTAAATATTCAAAAGTCATATCCTACCGGCGTGTCCGATGAAACTAAACATAAAATAGTCAAAGTTAAAACTGCCGGTCTTAAGCTTGTGCTGGCGGATATTACCGATGCTTCGGAATTGTCCCTGGGGCGGATTATGGAAGATGTTTTAACTATTAATACCGGCCACCCGGCCTGGCAAAAAGCCAAACAGCGCGGACTTGAGGAGTATCATATAGTGGTAGTTGTGGCTACTGTGCTTTCACAATTTTTGGAAAGCCAAAAAAATCCGCAGGATTTTTTAAACCGTCTGCTTCTGGCCTGGGCAACGGAAACCGGACAGGATAAAAACGGGAAGCTATTTTAAAATTAAATATTTAGGAGAGATTAATATGTCAAAATTTAAAGGTTTTGATGACTGCGCTATTTGTCGCACTATGAAAGCCGCCGAAGAACGCGGAGGAGCGCTTTCGGAAAGCGAGCTACTGGAAGCTTTTGAGAAACAAAAGCAGTCTGGTGAGGGAGTAGTAGGCTTTGAAAAAGATTTGGAATAATAAAATCTCGGCGTTATAATATAAATAGATTCCCCACCTTAAATATAAGAGAGAATTTTTAAAGAAACAAAAATATATGACAAAAATGCAGAAAATATGGTTAGGGGTATTTTTAGCGATGTTTTTAGTGCCGGAAATTTTATGGAGCCCAGTGGGGAATTATATATATTCGTTGGTTAAACCAACAGTTAATGGCTCTATACAGATCATGAGAGATAATTTTTTATTACATACGGATAATGTGAATTTATATAGTACAGTTCTCTTTATTCAATTAGTTGGTTCCATTTTGTATTTTATTTTTTATGTAAAGCATTCTGAGAGTATTAAATACAAATGGGTTTTTGGTACTTTGGGCGTGTTTTCTTTTTTGTTTGCTGTTGTTTGTTTTTTTCTTTTTGGTTTTTCTATTAGCTTAAGACATATAGGTTTTTAAAAATTAATTATAGTCATATGAAAAAAATTATAAGTATAGTTCTCTTATTATGTTTTTTGGTTGTTCCTAATTTAACCAAAGCTATGTATTATGTGCGAACTTTTAATTTAAAAATAATTAAAAATACGATCGGCGGAGAAGGGTCTTTTGACTTTTCTGCTTACGAGAGATATGGGACAGGCTATTATTACCAACCAGGTTATCAGGCACAAATTACCACCATAAGTGGAAGAGGTGAGGCACAAAACCCTTTTTTACTGCTAAATGATTATAAGTTAATTGAATCATGGCAACCAGGATGGAATTTGACCGGTGTTTCTTGTAGCAGTAATAATCCCTTATCAGTATTTACAACATTGAGTTATGCTTCAGAGATTTATGGAGTAGAAATGTCTAATGTGTCCGATCTTGATAGTGTGGTTTGTACTTTTACAAACAGTAAAGCAGCCCAGGGGAAAACCCCTGTTTTAATTGTGCCGGGGATTTTGGGAACAGAAATATTTAAAGGGGATGAAAAATTATGGCTTAATTCTTTGAAAATGCTACCTCCTTCTTCCACCGATGTTTTTATGGATCCACTAGCTTACAAAGAGGACGGTAGCCCTTTATATACAAGCTTGACTTTAGGTGATGTATTGGGGAAACCCGGTAAAGTATTGGATTATTCAGATGCTTTAATAACCGATTTAGTTAACAAAGGCTATATTAATAACGGTAATGATCCAAAGCAAAACCTCTTTACCTTCCCTTACGATTGGCGGAAAGATTTAGACGATGTGGCCAAGCAAAACCTTAAAGGTCAAATAGATTATATTTTAAACCAGACTGATGCCGGTAAATCCACCGGTAAAATTGATATTATTGCTCATAGCCAAGGAGGCCTTGTGGTTAAGCGGCTTTTGTCCGAAATACCGGAGTACAAGAGTAAAATAGATAAATTAGTATTTGTCGGTGTACCCAATCTTGGCGCGCCGAAAGCCGCAAAAGCTTTGGTTTATGGTGATAATCTGGACGTGTCGTTTTTAAACTTAGGACTGGATTATTTAGAAGTAAGAGCCTGTTTGAAAACTCCTATGTCTAGCATTTAAGCCAACCTCCTGACCATGATGTGGATCATAGCGATGTAAATCATAGTCTCGCCGGTCTCCGGATGGTATTCGTAATCCTTGCTTAATCTTCTGTACCGGCCAAA
>JBBRWU010000020.1:0-14202 GCA_038249015.1 Candidatus Doudnaibacteriota bacterium
ATTAAAAAAACCGAGAACGGTAATAAAATCACGTTTACAGACTTGGCGGGCAATACAACCGAACTGATGTTAAAAGAAAAAGACCGCAAAAGAAGCCTTTCGGCGGAATTAGTTTCTTTGAGTTATAACGGCAAATTGGCTGACGTAACAAAAAATCGTTTTGGATTTGCCTGGGTCTATGATAAAAAAGGAATACTCAAGTCCCTTACCCAACATATTTTAAGCAAAAAGGATTTTGCCCTCTTTTCATTTTTTGACGGAAAGAATACAAGAATGATGAATTGGGAGAGGGGCATTAAGCCGGAAATAAACACATATAAAGGTTTAAAGCTAATTAATATTAAAAGTAATCAAGGAAAATTAATTTAAGAGGTTAAATAATATGAGGAAATATTTTTGGTACTTAAATCTTATACCATTTGTAGCTATTTTTATCAATGCGTATTTGGCTCAAAAAATGGAAATCGATATTTTTAAGAATTATGAGGAAACACTTTTTAATTTTTTTAGTATAATTTTATTTTTTGGGGGTGTAATACTACTTTATAAAAGTATAAAAGCTATAAAAAATAAAGAGTCAAAAAGAAACTGGTTTTGGGCTATTACCGGGTTATTTTCAATATTGTTTTCAACAATCGGTTTATATTTTAATAGTTTAAGTTTTGGTTTTTAAAAAACCTTTACCTCACATTTTCGAAAGTGGAGGATTTTTTTGTTTTTTTGATGCTTATCAACTAAACAGATTTTTGCTATACTAATAGAAATTAAAAGTATGATAATATCATACGCATAGGAAAATCAATGCAAAAATTACAAGTTTCCAAACGCGGACAAAATGTTATTGCTTCCCCAATTCGCAAGTTTTTACCGTTTTTACAGGCCACGGAAGCCAAGGGGATTAAAGTGTTTAAGTTGAATGTTGGCGACCCGGATTTAGCGCCGCCCAAAGATTTTTTTAAAGTAGTGCGAAAATATAATCAGCCGACTTTGGGTTATGCGCCGAGTCCCGGGATTGTGGCACATATGCAGGCGTGGCAAAAATATTACAAACAGTTTGGGGTGAGTGTGGAATTAAACCAAATGTTGCCCACTGTGGGCTGTGCCGAAGCTATTATGCTTAGTCTGCAGGCCGTGGCCGATTTTGGTGATGAAGTGATTGTGTTTGAGCCGTTGTATGCTTCTTACAAATCTTTTTCGGTTATGGCAGGAATAAAATTGGTTCCCGTAACTCTGCCGATTGAAAAAAACTTTGTCATGCCCGCGGTGACAGAAATTGAAAAAAAGATTACCGCCCGCACCAAGGCGATTGTAATTATAAATCCCGACAACCCGACCGGAAAATTGTGGAGCGAGGCGGAAATAAATAATGTTATTAAGTTGGCTAAGAAACATAATTTGTTTATTATTAGCGATGAGACTTACCGGGAAATCCGTTTTGACGGCAAAAAGCCGGTGTGTTTGTTAAATAAAAAAGACGCACAGGATAATATGATTGTTTGTGACAGTGTCTCCAAACGCTTTTCTATGCCGGGTGCGCGCATTGGTTGTGTAATTAGCCGAAATCCGGCAGTCATGCAATCCATTCTTAAGTTTGCCCAGGCCAGGCTCAGTGCCGGCACGTTGGAACAACTCGGCACCGTACCGTTGCTAAATAACAGCGCCCCGTATGTTAATAAAATTGTGAAGGAATATCAAAAGCGCCAAAAAGTGGTGGCTATGGGACTCAAAAAAATTAAAGGCGCGGTATTTAAACCCGCTATGGGAGCGTTTTATCAAGCTGTGGGCTTGCCGATTGACGACAGTGAAAAGTTTGTAAAATTTATGATTAGTGAATTTTCCTATAATAAGCAAACCGTAATGGTTACACCAATGAAAGATTTTTACATTAGCGAAGGCAAGGGTTTACAGGAAATCCGGATTGCCTATGTGCTTAACACCAAAGATCTTGCAGTGGCTATGGATGTGCTGGCAAGGGGAGTGGAAGCGTATAATAAAAGCTAGTCAACATTTTATGTATTCAGCCTGCCTACCGGCAGGCAGGCAAATAGCATTTAGTAAATACCGGACTATATGGAATTTAACCACTCCGAACAAAGTGAGGAGTCCCTTATATAAGCGATTCTTCGCTTCGCTCACAATGGTCATAATTTAAAGCATAAGGGTGGATGCATGCACTCAAGGATGACCCTTGATGTTAAGACTTAAATTCTCTAACTTACAACCATGGCACTATTCCATATACACTAAAACACTCTCATGCGTGGACGTATGAGAGTGTTTTAGTGTAGTAAGTTATTTTGATTCTTGCCAGGATATGAATTCTGACCAGGGGGTATTTTTAGTGATCGAATTGCTTGGGTCGCTTAAATCGGAGAAAATTACTGTAGGATTTTTTCCGTCTTCAGCGCTGGTGCCGATATAAGACCATTTTCCTTCCCCTAAAAGGGTAATATTAATAGTCCCCCCCAATCTTTTTATATATGTGTCCATTTCCGCAGCAGTTGGGTTTTCTATATTAAGTCCATTTTTTTCTGAGAACATTTTAGTTAATTTAATTATTAGTTTTTTGGTTTATCTGGCCCGCCTAGACTGGCGAGGCTGGCCATTTGGTTACCATTAATAAATCTTTTTGATTTAGCTTGCTCCAAATTTCTTCGGTTATAAACGGCATAAAGGGATGGAGTAGTTCTAGAATTATGAGTAATGAATTAAGAAGTATGACTTGAGTATTTTCTTTTTGTTCAGGATTTACCAGTTGTTGTTTACTTGCTTCGATATAGATGTCAGCAAAGCTATGCCAAGTAAATTGATATATTTTTTGAGCAGCGGCATGTAGTTGGAAATTTTCTAATCCTTCCGTAACTTCATCAACTGCAAACTTTAAGGCATCTATAATTTCTTCATCCGCCTTTGTAAGAGGTTTGTATTCATAATTCATAATTCGTAATTCTTGACTCCCCATGTTTGCCAGCACGAACCTCGCTATATTCCAAAGTTTGTTGGCAAAATGCTTCATCCCTTTAATTTTATCTTCCGAAAGGGGAATGTCATTGCCCACGGCGGAAGAAAAAATTAGTGCAAAGCGCAAAGCATCCGTACCGAAAGTGTCTATCACCCCGAGCGGGTCAATTACGTTGCCCTTGCTTTTGCTCATTTTTTGGCGGTCTTTATCCCGTACCAGTCCGTGTAAATACACCGTCTTAAAAGGAATTTGCCCGATATGGTAAGTGGACATAAGAATCATTCTGGCTACCCAGAAAAATAAAATATCATAACCGGTTTCCATCACGTCAGTAGGATGATAGAAAGACAAGTCGTCGGGCTTGCCCTCCGACTTGTCCGACGTAGTTTTAGCGAAGTCGGAAGCCTTGGCGGAGGAGGGCCATCCTAAAGTTGAAAAAGTCCATAAACCGCTGGAAAACCAAGTATCGAGCGTGTCTGAATCTTGTGTCCAACCTTCTCCGGTTGGGGGATTAACGTCACAAAAAATTTCGTTTAATTTATATTCCCATCCCGCTTGCCATGCTTTGGTGTTTCTCCAATCGTTAGCAAATGCTTCTTGCCAAGTCAATTTTTTAATAAGTACATCTAAAGCAAGTTGTGGTCCTTGGTGGGCCACGATCGCAATTTTTTTATTCGGATATTTTTTTAGGATTTCTTCTAAAAAGTTTTTTATACGTTTTTCCACATCCCGATAACTTTCACCTTTAGGGAAAGGTTTCTCTACAGCACCCGATTTCATTGCGCTGACTTTTCCTTCATTTTGTCTAGTCAGTTCACCATAATTAATTTCCCTTAGTCGACTATCGAAAATAATTTCAGTTTTGTCGCCAAAAGCCGTTTCTGCTGTTTTGCGCGCGCGTTGCAAGTCGGAGCAAAAAACTATATCGAATTTTTGCTCTTTTACGGCTTCTTTCAGTTGGTTAGATTGTTCCTTCCCCAGTTCGGATAAATCCGCGTCATAATGTCCGGATGATTTTTTTTCTTCGTTATCTGTCGTGGTGCCGTGCACAAAATAGGTAATGTCAATCTTTTTATACCATACCGGGATTTGGTGGCCATACCAAATTTGCCTGGAAATACACCAGTCGCGCAAATTGTCTATCCAATGAAAATAGATTTTTTCAAAATGTTCCGGAATTATTTTAATTAAGCCTTCCTGTACCATGTGGCGCATTAACTGTTTTAAAGTTACCATTTGTCCGGTTTGAATGCCGGCAATTTCCGAATGCTTAATTGAAAATTCTTTATTCACGTCTATAAACCACTGCTCTTTAATTTGCGGTTCAATAATTCCGCCTCCGCGGGAGTTGGTGGAGACATTATGTAAATAACCTTCGTCAGTTTTTACCAACAGGCCTTTGGTTTTTAATTTTTCAACAATGGCCGCGCGCGCTTTTTTAATGTGCTGGCCTTCAAAGTCTCCGGCAATAGCTAAAAGACAGCCGCGCTCGTCAATAACCTGCTTAATGTCCAGGCCATGCCGCTTGGCGATTTCAAAGTCAATAGCGCTATGCGCAGGCGTAATGGTCATAACCCCACTGCCAAATTCCATATCAGCAGCCTCGTCTTTTATAATAGTTGCGGTAAGTGGGCCGTTAATCCATTCCAGTTCAATTTTTTGTCCGTGTTTGTATTGTTTATACCTTTCATCTTTTGGATGCATTACTACGTACTTGTCGCCGAATTTGGTTTCCGGTCTGACAGTGCCAATGGTAAAGGGTCCGTATTTAAAATGGAAAAACGGATCTTTTTGTTCAACGTATTCTATTTCGTCGTCGCTTACCGTGGTTTTTAGTTTCGGGTCCCAGTTAACTATTCGCGCACCGCGATAAATAATTTCGTCAACATACATATTTTTAAACGCTGTGCGCACGGCTAAATTGCGCTGTTCATCCAATGTGTAAGCTTCGCGGCTCCAGTCCGCAGAAGCGCCTAAACGTTTTAATTGCCCGATAATGATGTCGTGGCTGGTTTGAGCATAATTTTCCACCAGTTTTAAAAATTCCTCGCGTGGAAAATCAAACCGAGTCTTTTTTTCTTTTTTGTAAAGCTCGGCTTCTACTTTGGACTGGGTGGCAATGGCCGCATGGTCCGTTCCCGGAAGCCATAAAGCTTTTTTGCCTTGCATGCGCTGGTAGCGAATTAAAATGTCCTGAATGGTAGCAAAGAGCGCGTGGCCAATATGCAGCGTGCCGGTTACATTCGGCGGCGGCATAATAATGGTGTAAGGCTCTTTTCTTTCCCCGGGTAAGTTATCCGGATTAAAATAGCCGCTGTCCAACCAGGTTTGGTAAATTTTGCCTTCGGTTTTTGAAGCATCGTAACTTTTTTCGAGTTCCATATAATTAGCATTAAGAATCTAGAATTATGAATTAAGGAAATTTAAACTATTTTTTTAAGAGTTTGTTTATAAAATTAAATATTTTATTTGTAGCAAATTTTTGTTCGGAATTGTTATATACAACCAAATCGGAAGAGGGAAACTCAGCAAGAGGTTTTATAGACAAATGCATTGCATAAGTATTTTTAAGCAGGTGGCCTCGTCTTTTACGATTTATTCTGGCTTTCACAATCGACATAGAAGACTTAACTAAAATAATATAGGATTTACCAAAAAGCTTTTTTCCGGTTTGAAGTAACTTGTTGCGGTTAAGTTTTGTATGCAAGGTTTCATTAACAACAATATTTTTATGCTTATTTTTTAAAACAGTAAGTTCGCTAATTAGTCGTATATAAAGTTTTGCCCGAAGTTTGTCCGGTACGGGTTTCCCCACTTCAAAAAACTTTTGGTATACCGGGTCTTCGGAATAGACTTCTTTTTTAAACGCATCAGCATCAAGATAAAAGAAATTAAAATGTTTTGCAGTAGCTTTGGCAAGTGTGGTTTTACCGGTGCCGACATTGCCGGAAAAGAAAATAATCATTGGTCGGGGATTATGAATTATATTAATGTGAATAAAAATAAAAACACTCAAAAAGAGTGTTCAAGATCCCCGAAATATCGGGGAGGTACCATCTTGATTAATCTAAGGAGATATCTATATAGAAGTCTACCTAGAACTTAATTTTACCGTTTTAACGGGCGGTCTCCGACGGATTCTACTTATTCCGATAATCATCGGAATGTTCTTTCCGTGCCTCCGCCAATTGGCGGGAATCCCGGTGACAGCCGGAATGTTGGTTGTTAAATTTAATATTCGTACGGGATGCCGACTTTGGCTGAAACTTTTTTAATCCAAGCTTCCATTCTTTCAACTTTGTGTGTAAACATGACCATTTCTTGATGGTAGTCTTTAATTTGTTTGGCTAGTCCGTCTATTTGAGTGGTAAGTCTGTTTTCTAGCTGGGATATTTTTTCTTTTGTTGCAACCTTTGTTTGGACAAAATCAATGAGAAAATCTACCTTTTTTTCTAGGTTGCTTGTTTTTACTATTGTCTTGGCGGATGATTTTTTCATAACTAAATTATAATCCAGTTAGGCTATAGGGTCAAATTGGAATCCGGTTTGACTTTTTTGTAGCTTACGGGCTTGGTGCCGTTATGCAGGCTAAAAGCCGCGGCAATACCGATCATTTCCGCGTTGTCGGTACAGAGTTTAAATTCGGGAACAAAAAAACTTATTTTCAACTTTTCACTTTCAACTTTCAACTTTTCACGCAAGAGTTTGTTAGCGGAAACCCCGCCGGAAAGTGAAACGGATTTGGCTTGAAATTCTTTTACCGCGCGTATAGTTTTTTGCACCAAGACATCTACGGCTGCGGCTTGGAAGGAAGCACAGATATTTGTTTGTAGTTGTAGGGGCAGCGCTTGCGCGCCCGTTTTAGTTTGAGGGCGACTGAAGTCAACCCCTATATTAGCACGAACGTAATACAGTACCGCGGTTTTTAAACCGGAAAAAGAAAAGTTGTAGTTTTTGTTATTTAACATTGGTCGGGGGAAATTTATAGCAGTAGGGTTGCCGTCTTGGGCAAGTTTGGAAACTTCCGGTCCGCCCGGGTAGGGGAGGCCAAGTAATTTGGCAACTTTATCAAAAGCTTCGCCGGCCGCATCGTCCACGGTTTGTCCCAGCACTCTATATTTTTTTGCATTTTCCATTAGCACCAAAATGGTATGCCCGCCTGAAACTATTAGAGAAATATTTGGAAATAAACTTCCGACATTCCATGCCTTGCCGGCAGGCAGGCGATTTTCCGACATTCCGATTTTCCCGAATGGTGAGTACAGGTGCCCGAGCATATGGTTAATGGGAATTACGGGCTTGTTAGTTGCCATAGCCAGCGCTTTGGCAAATTCTACGCCCACAATCAGCGAAGGAATCAGTCCGGGACCGACTGTAACGGCAATATAATCAACAGTTTGTAAGTTGTAAGTTGTAAGTTGTAAGGCTTTTTCCACTACCGGGCGGATGTTTTTTACATGGGCGCGGGCTGCAACTTCCGGCACTACGCCACCCATTTTGCTGTGTAATTTTATTTGCGAATTAACTATGGAAGATAGGGTGTTTATTTCTGGCCATGTATTTCCGGTGGTTACTTCTAAAACAGCCGCGGCAGTTTCGTCGCAGGAAGTTTCGATAGCAAGAATTACTTTTTTACTCTCTCCCTTTTGGGAGGGAGAGCCTCGCAGGCGAGGGAGAGAGGACTTGCCAAGAATAACTTTTTTTAAATTAACTTTGTTCATAATTTACGCTTTCCGATTCCGTAAGTATAAAATATAAACCGCCTAAGAGTCCAGCCAGAAGGGCCAGCCAGCCCAGCATGTTAATAAATTGTGCAATCCCTACGGTGTGGCGAAGTTGTCCCAAATAAATTAGCATCCAATTCCAATCATGAATGGAACTGTCACCACCCAGCAAAGGGAGTTGCATTTTTAAGGCGTCACCCGCATACACCGAAACATTGGTCAGGCTTTCTCCGGCCCACATTAAGCTTAAAGATCCGGACAGATTTTGTCGGTGCCCAAAAAAATATCCGGCCACCACCAGCGGAATTAAAACTTGGTTTAAACTTCCGCCGGCAAAGCCTATAAATTCACCAAACGGCCAGAATAGCCAATGCCCGGCTTCATGAAAAATTAAATTGGTGTAGTCAATAAAATGAAATGTTTCCGGCGCACCGGCGCTGGCAAGTAAATAACCGCCTAAAATTACTAGAATTGCTACTCGAAATGTTTTCCGCATACAAAAATTATTCGGTTGTTACACCGTCAAAATGTTCTTCGTTTGCCAGCGCCTCGGCTTTGGTGGAGCGCACCGTGCCGTCTTTGTGTTCGGCGGGGGAGTAGATGGTATAGAGTTTTAAATCCGCATCGGCGGAAGTATTAATGACATTATGTTTGGCCCCGGCCGGCACAATTACGCCACTACCGTCTTTGACTTCACTTTCAACGTCATCAATTACCACTTTGCCTACGCCTTTTTCAAAGCGGAAAAATTGGTCCAAGGTGTGGACTTCTTCACCAATTTCCTCACCGGGCCTAAGACTCATTAAAACTAACTGGGAATGTTTGCCCGTGTAAAGTACGCGTCGAAAGTCGGTGTTGCTTAAAGTTATGTCTTCTAAGTTTGCAATGTATCCGTTCATATATTTATTGATTATTTTTTAAACTATTTTGTGAGTTCGTTTGCCAGCTCGTTTACACCAATGCGTTTTTCAGCAGAATAGGGGATGACTTTAACATTACCCACGGATTCCTGAATGTCTTTAAGTTGTCGGGCTAGCAGATTCTTTTTAATCTTGTCGATTTTATTGGCAACAATAATAATATTTTTTTGTTTATCCTTCAAGCTGTAAAGCATTTCCATATCGCTGTTGGTGGCGCCAATGTTAGCATCAATAATTAGCACAACTTTTTTTTGTTCGCTGCCGGATTCAAAAAAATACCAGTAAATTAATTTTTGAATTTGTTCCTGAGAGGCTTTGGATGCTTTGGCAAAACCATAGCCGGGCAAGTCCACCAGGTAAAAAGTGTTTCCGCCCGAGGCGGATATTAAAAATAAATTAATTTCCTGCGTGCGCCCGGGCATGGAGCTGGTGCGGGCTAAATCCCGTTTGTTGGCTAAGGTATTAATTACGCTGGATTTGCCCACATTGGAACGGCCAATAAACGCAATTTGCGGAATACCGTCGCCCAAAGCTTCATCCGGACCCACTAGGCCTTTTATAAATTTTGCAGAGATTATTTTCATAAGGGCATTATATCAAAAAATAAAGGTTCCTCGGAGTCCCGATACTGCCTGGGTTATCTCCTCGGCTCGCTCGGTCCTGACAAGTCGGGACCGGCTCGCACTACGTCGCTAATGAAAAACCCCACCGAAGTGGGGCTTAACGACTTCTTACGCATTGGTAGTCGGTTCAGTGGAAGTAGGTTCCGCTGGGGTTTCTACCGGAGTTTCTGGAGTTTCTACCGGAGTAGTATTAGGTTCATCTGACATAGATTTTACCTTTCGCTGCAATACCGTTATCCAAAGGCAGGCAGGATTAAGTGATCAGTGGTCTTATGGATAAGCAACCAATATGTAATTGTACCAAAAATTGCCCAAAATGTCAATAGTAGGGCCTAAAAAAACCCTTGAAAATATTTAGCAATTATGGTAGAATACCAAAAGTTATCGGTCTTAAATATCAGTTTTCTGCTTGATGCTTAATGCTTACTACTAAATACTTAATGTTAATTTAAGGCGCTATCATCCCACCCTGCGGGTGGTCACCCGAAGGGTGATAACGGTTCAAATACTTATAATTAACTTAAAATAAATCTGTTTAGCCAACTAAATTAATTATGGCGCTATCATCTAACGGTTAGGATAAGTGGTTTTCATCCACTAAATCGGGGTTCAATTCCCCGTAGCGCTACCAAAGAAAATGCTTCATCCGCCTTTGGCGTGATGGAGTTTTTTCTTTGGTAGATTGCGAGGAAGAATTCCCCGCCTGCCCGCCTCTGGTGGGTAGCGCTACCAAAAAAAATGCTTCATCCTTCTGGGATGGTTTTCTTATTTTATTCATAACGATCTTAGTGATATAATGATACTGTATTTTTATAATCAAGAAGATTTCCCCGTAGCTTGCCCCGTAAAGATAAATCTACGGGGCTTGCTGCGAGGTAGTTCATTCCCATAATTATTACTTTTACTATATGAGCGGTGAACAGTCAGTGGATAGAACAGGCTTTAAAGACCTTAAACGTATATTTCCATTACTAAGAGAGCTTTTTGATTATGCCGAAAAAATGGGTTTTGATTCATCAAGCTTTGACGACTATGGTAGCGAGGAACAAAGAGATAATCCAAGAGCTATAGAATTTCCAGAAAATTTTAATTCATTGGTAGAAGGCCACCCGGGAAAATACTTTATTGTCGCTTACAATAATCGTCAGAACCCTTATTATAAAGAAGGCACTCGCCATAGAATAATTAGACTTTCATCAGTCCCTAAAAGGTCGCAAACTGATGAGAGAGTCCGTGAGGTAGACTTAATTGAAGTAGATCCTTCTTTTGGGAATAAAACCCAAATCAAAGTTAGGGAGTCCGTAAACAATAAGAGCTTTGCGAATATAAATACAGCTACGGGCGAAGAGGTGGAGCAACCTCATGGTCAGGCTGAATATATGTACGAGCTAGATCCGCAAGGCATCAAGACAATCAGAGAAACTCGTATTAATAGGCTAGACGAGGGATTATTTCCATGGAAAGGCGAAGAAAAGCCTGTAAGATGGGTAAGGAATTTGCATGTTGAAAAAGATGAACAAGATATACCAACAATGGCGTATGAAGACCTTTACATTATTGGTCGCATGAGTGAAGGTGGGTCTGGTGAAAGGGCTCAAGTTAAAACATTTATCACAGGCTCACCTGATAATCCAAAATCTGTGTTAGTTGAAATTGGGGTTGACTCGCCCCTTTCTGCTAAGGTGGTATATGAACATAAACAAAGAAATATAAAAGTTATATTATATGAAGGTACTAACGCCTATGAAAATCAACTGCAAATAGTTCAGCAAGACCCAGCCTATGCTACACTGTTTCGAAAGCCGGTAGACATAGAAGAGTTAATGAAAGATATTGCGTTTAAGGCAAGAATGCTCCAGGAAGATTGGGATAAGCCACAAGCTGTATTTACTCGACAACCTGCCATAGAAGCAGCTAACAAAGAGTTGGAGTCGTAATTATTGAGTTTAAAAATTTCCCTCTTACCAACCTCCTTCGTCAAGACTTCGGACGGTCAAGAAGTCATCCAACTTCTCCGCCTAGGCGGATTCGTCGGACAAGAATAAGTTTTCCCTGCCAGAGGCGGACAGGCAGCCGTCCCGACTTGGCCTACCAACAAAAAACTCATCCAGTTAGATGAGTTTTTTGGGGTCATATGGAATAGTGCCATGGTTGTAAGTTAGCGGATTTAGGTCTTGGTATTAAACGTCATTCTAAGCGTAACTTTTATAACCCTTATACATTGAATAAAAACCATTCAGAGCGAAGCGAAGAATCGCTTATATAAGGGACTCCTCACTTTGTTCGGAGTGGTTAAATTCCATATGACCCGTTTTTTGTTGGTAGCTTTATTTATTTGCCAACCCTCGTTTTATCATAAAATCAACTTCAGTGTTTGCATTAAAATATCGGATAATAATATCGGGATGCTCATTTTGGAATACTCTAAAAATTTCGTCGACAAATGCCTGCCCTACAGAACTAACCCCTTCAAAATCCAACACCACCTGCCTGAATTTATCAAGCCCCATCATTAGACGCTTGGCTTGCGATCTTGATACGTGCGGATCGTTAGGATCTGCACTTAAAGCTACGGCTACAATTGTTTTTACAAATCCTATTTCCAGGTCTGAGAACTGGCCAAAAACTTCTTTTGGCATTTTCTTCGAATTAAGAGAAACCACTAGTTTAATGAATGTCCCGTCTCCAAACTGTTCTTTTTTTTCTGAAGACAGAAACCAATCTTTACCGGTAAACGTATAATACAAATCATTAGACATTATAGAAAAATGGTCACACATTCTTGAAGTAAAGAATATTCCTTCACCAGTATGTTTTGAGGGGTCGGTAGTAAATTTACCCTTTGAAAGATGCAGGATAGCTTCTCTCATTGATTCTAGATTTAAAGCTTTTTGAATTTTCCGAAAAATTCCTATGCCATTGTCCATTATTATAATATTTATATTATTCTCATCGATTTGGACGTTGGTAAAAATTGAAGTCCCGGCAGAATGGTCAATCGCGTTGTTAAAAATTTCTGTAAAAGAATAATTACAGATATTCCTAATATTTTCCGGGTATGTTAAAAGCATCGGTTTAACATACTTAGACCAAACTAAATCTTCCGCTAAGTTGGGCCTTATCTTTATACTAAACTCAATATTTTTACTGCCGACAAGAAAATAACGGGTCCACCTAGTTTCACCAACTTTAATTAATGCCTCGTTATTTACTTCCCTCGCCACATATTTATGAGCTCTTTGCCTAGAAAAACCAAACTCTTTTGCCACCAAAGTGACAATATCAGAAGCATGGGTTTCTATTTCTTTGATAATAAAATCCCTAATTTTTTGCTTATTTATGGACATATATACATTATAGCAAGATTTTGATTCTCTGTAAACCCCTAAAACATTCTCTGTAAACCCCCACAACCTTTGTCTGTCATCTCAAAGAAGGCATCTAAACCTTAAGACTAATCAAAAATTTATAAACCTCCCTTACCAACCTCCTTCGTCAAGACTTCGGACGGTCAAGAAACCATCTAAACTCCTCCGCCTGGGCGGATTCGAAGGGCAAGAATAAGTTTTTCCCATTCGACCGTTTCGACAGGCTCAAGGTGGTCAAGCCACAAGCTCAGGGCAGGCGCCTGTCTCGAATTGGTCTCACACAAAAAACATTAGCTTAGGCTGGTGTTTTTTGTTATTATAGAGTTGATAGGAAAGGCTTAAAAATGAACATTGAAGATTTAGGGTATAACGAATTTTTTAAATCTAATCGCAAGAAATTGGGATTGGAGAATTTTTTGGTTGCGCGGGTAATTGCCGAACATAAAGGAATTTACAAGGTAAAAAATACAGCGGGTGAATATTTGGCAAAAATTACCGGTAAGCAAATGTTTAACGCCCAATCCAGAGAAGACTTTCCGGCCGTGGGGGATTGGGTAGCCATTAGTATGCTTGATAAAGAGCGGGCGGTAATTGAGGGGATATTGCCGAGAAAAACAATTATTAAAAGAAAAAGTAGCGGTAAAAACCAAGCCCAAATTATCGGCGTAAATATCGACACTGCCTTTGTGATTGAATCGGTTGACCGGGACTATAATTTAAACCGTATTGAAAGGTATTTTGCCATAGCCAACAGCGAGGGCATAACCACAGCCGTTGTTTTAAATAAAACAGATTTAATCCCCAAAGCCGATTTGGAAATTAAACTGGCTGAAATAAAAAACAGACTACCCGGCACCGAGGTTATCCCAACCAGCACAAAAACCGCCGAAGGGCTGACGGAGCTTAAAAAATATATTGTAAAAGAAAAAACTTATTGTTTTTTGGGTTCTTCGGGAGTGGGGAAGTCCTCATTGATAAATAAATTAATTGGGAATGATGCTATAAAAACCGATAGACTAAGTCTTAGTACCGGCCGGGGCAAACATACCACCACGGCACGGGAAATGTACTTTTTGCCTGCATTTCAAAGTCCGCCTCAGGCGGACGGAGAAGTGGAAAATGACCCCAGTAGTAGAACGCAGGGCGTTCACTACGGGGCAGGCGGGATTGTAATAGATAATCCGGGCATGCGTGAAGTGGGGCTGACGGACGCAAGTGAAGGAATAAATCAGGTTTTTGACGAAATAATCACATTGGCAAAAAATTGTAAGTACGCGGATTGCACGCACACCCATGAACCCGGCTGTGAGGTTTTGCTGGCGGTAAAATCCGGTGCCCTGGAAAAGGATAAATATACCAATTACACGAACTTAAAAAAGGAAGCGGAACATTATGGGATGTCCGGATTTGAAAAAAGAAAGAAAAACCGCAAATTCGGAAAGTTTATAAAGAAAGCCAAAGACGGATTAAAAAATTACAGACATAAAAATTTATAAAATATATGGCGTAATGGTAAAAAACGGGTGCTTAATAATTTCTCGCCTCCGCCTAAGGCGGACTCTTTCGCCAAAACCTTGTTAATCCGCCTAAGGCGGACCGCTTAAC
>JBBRWU010000021.1:0-13881 GCA_038249015.1 Candidatus Doudnaibacteriota bacterium
AACATAAATGACACCACTTCTGACACTGCTTGGATGCAATCCGACAGAACTTATCGCTTTACCTTATACAATACTTCCGGCGGAAAAACCAAATTGGCTTCCGTTGATGTAAATACCGGTTCTTGCGGTACAACCCCGCCTGCTTGTGTGATTAATTCCAATCCTACCTTAACCGCAGGAACTCCTGTTAAACAGGGCTCTAACTATTCTGTTGTTTTAAATTGGACTTCCGGCGGTAATAATCAAATCCGTTTAACCCAAACCAATCCTAACGGTACGGAAGCCATTTTGACTACAGGTGATCGTAACGGCAGCTTTACCAGCGCATCAAACTTGCAGCCAGGCAACACTTATCATTTTAATATATATGATAATTCTTCTTGCGGCGGATGGTTAAAGGCAGTTATTGTAAATATTCCTGCAGATCCCGGCCAGCTTTCCTGTGCGGTCGACAGTTCCGCCTACGACATAGATGCCTTAGTTATTTTTAGAGCTACCGGCGGCACTTTGCCTTATTCCTGGAGCGGCGGTGAGCCCGTAATGACGGGTAGTGGTATGGTTTTTGGTCCCCGCTTTCGCACTTCGGGTAACAAGAGCGTAACTGTAACCAGCGCTGACGGCCAGTCTAAGAACTGTTCTACCTATATTAATCAGCCGGTTGTGCCGGTTACCTGCGCGGACGGCGTGACTCTTTCGGCTTTGGAATTCAACCAGGCCGTACAGCAGGGCAAAATTTCATATACCGAAATCAACCTTGACCAAGCTAACAACAAGGCTACTTTTAGCCTGACCAACAATACCAGCTGCGCGGCCCCTATTAGCCTGTCTGCCTATAAAATGTTTGATAGCTCGCTTTCACGTCAGGTGTTATTTAGCGGCGACGGCGTGCGTTCGGTTGCTAAAAATTCCTCAGGAACCTTTACTGTAAACTTGCCTGACTGTAAGACTCAGGTTGATTCCTGGTACGGGCAATATCCAACCCAGCTTTCGGACAATGGTCAGTATCTTTACCCTAATGTTCCTAATGTTTTAAAGTACGCGGCCACTTCAACAAATTATTGTTCCAATACCACTCCGCCGGTCTGTGTTGCTAATACCAACTATTTCTTAAATGTCGCCACTCCGGTTAAACAAGGTGCTTACTATTCAGTAAAATTGACTTGGGGTTCGGTCGGTACGCATCAAATTAAATTAACTCAGGTTAATTCCAACGGTAGCGAAACTGAATTAACTACCGGTGCGAATAACGGCACCTTTACCACTTCTGCTAACTTGCAGGCCGGTAATACATATACCTTTAAAATTTACGACACTAACGCGGAATGTGGAAAGTATTTAACTTCCACTCAGGTAGCTATTCAATCTAATCCTAGCCAGTTAGTATGTTCCGCTGACAGCTCAACCTACAATGTCGGCCAGCAAGCGACTTTCAGAGCCACCGGCGGGACCGCACCTTACACTTGGACCGGCAACGGACAAAATTTTACCGGTATTGTATTTAGCACAGTTTTTACAACCAGCGGTAATAAAAATGTTATTGTCTTTAGCAATGACGGACAAACCGCAAACTGTAGCACTTCTATAAACCAAACGGTTGTAGAAAAAGGCATTGTGAATTTGGTAAAAGAAGTCAGAAATGGTCAAGGCGCTTTTGCCCATACTGCCTCTGCCAAGCAAAATGATATTGTAGAGTATAGAATCAAAGTTTCAGCCGGTAGTTCTATTAATTTAACCAATGTTGTAGTTACTGACACCTTCGCTTCCGGTCTTTCCTATGTGGAAGGTTCGTTAAAAGTTGACGGCCAGACTCATGCCAGCGGATTAACTTCCGGCGGTTTAACTTTTGCTTCTATAACTCAAACCCCGGTTTTAATTACTTATCAGGCTAAAGTTACAGCCACTATGGGCAGTATAATTAACACCGCCCAGGCTTCGGCGCAAAACGCCAATAACGTTGCAAACGATCAGGCTAATGTTAATGTTTCTTACGTTAACCCGGGCCAACCTTCCTTGAGTATTGTCAAACAGGTAAAAAATGTAACTCAAAATATTGATTACGCTATTGCTGTGTCAGCTAAAAAGAATGATGTTGTTAAGTATCAGGTTGTCATAAAAAATGTCGGCCAAGCTGTGGCTAAAAATGTATTCTTTAACGACAGCAATCCGACGCAGGTTCAGCCGCTTACAAATTTGAGCGTTTCGGGTAGCTTTACCGGCGGAATTCCGGCCGGGGTGTCTTTGGGAGACTTAGCAATTGGCGCCAGTGTAACCATTACCTATCAGGGTATAGTTAAAACTGACAGCGGAACAATATTAAATATTGCTACTGTTTCTGCGGATAACGCCACCAGCCAAAATGCTTCCGCAACTGTTTCTGTATCTGAAGCCCCGGTTGATAATGGTGGAGGTAGCTATAATTACTGCGTAAATTATTCCTGTAACTCAACTATCAATATAAATAACACCACAAACACCACAAACACCACAAATACAAACAATACAAACAATACAAACAATACCACTAACACAACCAATAACAATAATTTAAGTTACGTATACATAAACAGCACCGGCAATACTATCCCGGCTAACCAATACAGTCAACTTGGAGTTTCCAAGTCTGTACGTTTGGCCAACAGCGGTGCGTTCCAAAATAGCGTAACTGTGAATAATAATGATACCGTAGAATTTGAAATCGTGGTTACTAACACCGGTAATCAGAATATTAACAATGTTCGTTTAACCGATAACTTAACCAACGGTTTAAGTATTGTTTCCGGTACGGTTCGCGTAGATGGTTCCAATGTTTCCGACAGTAACTTGTACAGCGGAATGTACTTAGGCAATCTATCTGCCGGCGCTCAAAAACGCGTCAGCTTTCAAGCTCGGGTAAATAATACCAGCGCCTCCAGCATTCAAAATATTGCGGTTGCTTCGGGTGATAGCGCATCTTCTGTCCAGGATGACGCTTGGATCTTCGTTAATACAGGCAGTGTCCAGGGCGGCAGCGTTAGCTTAACTTTCAGCAAGAAAGCTTTTAACGAAACGAAAAACCAGGATGCGACCATTGGAAATGCTTCCAAAGAAAACTATATTGTTTACACTTTGACCGCAAGCAACAACGGCAATACCCCGGCCAATAGCTTTGTTATAACCGATGACTTGTCCCAAGTTTTGCCTTACGCCGATATGGTAGACAACGGTGGCGGAACAGTTAGCGGGAATGTTATTTCTTTCCCCGGATTGACTGTACCTGCTTATGGTGCGGTGTCCAGAAGCTTCAAAGTCAGGGTAAAATATTCTTTGGCTGATAACTTGTCTTATGTTATGACAAATACTTATGGCAACAGTATTTCGGTTAGAATTAATATTCCTCAAGTTTTGGGAACTTTTACAGCACCAAAAACCGGAGCTGAGACCGGAGCCTTTGCTTTCTCTGGATTACTTACTGCCGCAACTGCCTTAATAAGGCGCAGGAAGCAAATCTTAAAGCTGGTATTCGCATAAAATTCATAAATGGATGTTGAGATGGAGCCTTCATTCCCGCTGCGGCGGGGGGAAAAGGCTCCATTTTGCATAGTTGCATTATTTTTTCTAAGTGGTATGATATTATTATCAAACAAAAACAAACAGCGGCTTTTTAAAGCGGGCTGTTTTATTATTTTTTTAGAACAAGTATGAATAACGTATATTTACAAGAGCTTATTGTAGAAACCCAAAATCGTGGCGGCGGGTTGATTTTGAACTACGAAGAGAAGCCGGCGGTTGTAGTTTTGACCGTGGAAAAATATAACGGCTTAATTTTGGGGAGTCAGTTTTCAAGCCTAAAACAGGAAATTGTTGCGGATCTGCCGAAAGTTTATGCAGATCGTTTGGCAAAAAAAGTTTTGGTAACCGGCGGGGCCGGTTATATTGGCGGACATTTGGCTAGGGAATTAATTAAGCAAGATTACGAGGTGGTGGTTTTGGATAATCTTTCCACGGGACTTCGGGAGAATTTAGACCCAAAAGTACTGTTTGTAGAAGGGGATATAGCGGATGGAAATTTATTGCGGGATATTTTTGCTCAGCACAAATTTGAAGCGGTTTTTCATATGGCCGCAAGTTTGGAAGTTGAAGAATCGGTAAGAGAGCCGGAAAAATATTTCCGGAACAATGTATTAAATACGGCAAATTTGTTGAATGTTATGCATGAAGCCGGGGTGAAAAAAATTATTTTTTCCTCTACGGCTGCAATTTACGGTGAAGCCGCAGAGGTACCGGTTGCGGAAACCGCACCCCTGCATCCGAACAACCCTTACGGCTCCAGTAAATTATTGGCCGAAAGAACCATTAAGTACTATTGCGAATTTTTGGGTTTTTCCGCCGTGGTTTTTCGCTATTTTAACGCTTGCGGGTTTGATGTAGAAGCAAAAATTTTACCTACCCATCAATCGCATTTAATTTATAATGTGATGCAGGTAGCTAAGGGAGAAAAACCTCTTTTAACAGTTTTTGGTAACGACTATTCTACTTTTGACGGAACCGGCGTTAGAGACTATGTCCATGTGTTGGATATTGCCCTTCCACACATTGAAGCCCTAAAACAAATGTCTCAGGAATCGAAATATGAAGTGTACAACATTGGTACAGGAGTAGGTTTGAGTGTGTCCCAGATTGTAAACGGAGCCTCGGAGATTTTAAATAAAATCATCCCTATGGAAATTAACCCACGCCGTCCGGGTGATGCAGCGGTAACGATTGCCGACAATACAAAATTACTAAATGGTTTAGGTTATCGGCCCCGCCACAGTGATTTGCAAAATATAATTACTTCCAGTTGGGAAGTTTTAAAAAATACTTAATTAGGACTCACGCTCTTGCCACTTTTTTACCTCGGCAGAGCCGGAGTCTACAAGTGGCTTTGGCCAATTTCTTTGTTATCCCAATAAGTATCGGGATGCCTCGAAGTTGTCTCAAAATAGTAAGTCCTGCTAACGAAAAAGAAAAGTAAAAATATTTAACGCTCCATTAAGGGGCGTTTTCTTTTTGTCGGAAACAAATTGTCGCATTGACCGTCTAAATATATATAAGGCCAAAAATTTATAGTTTGTGATATAATGAATTATATTACTAATTATAAAATATCCAATGAATAATAGCATTTCCGCCCAAGGCGGATCCGCCTTGGGCGGAAACAAACTATCGGTTATTATCCCCGCCTATAATGAAGAAAGTCGTATTACCAAGACTTTAGAAGCGGTAAACGAGTTTTTAAAAAAACAGCCGTATGCTTACGAGATATTAGTCGTAAATGACGGGTCAATAGACAATACGGCAAAAGTTGTAGAAGGTTTAGAGTTCAATATTCCAAATTTGCGCTTAATTAACAATCAGGAAAACCACGGCAAAGGCTGGGTTACCAAACAGGGAATGCTTGCTGCAGTTGGGGATATTCGCGTTTTTATGGATGCGGATAATTCCACCAAGATAGATGAAATGACAAATTTTCTGCCATTTTTTGACCAAGGGTTTGATGTAGTGCTCGGTTCCAGAAGAATTGCCGGCGCTAATGTGGCCAAAGACCAAAATCGTTCACGTGAATTTTTGGGTTGGGTGTTTAGAACAATTGTCCATACTTTGGTGCCTGTGGGAGTTACTGATACCCAATGCGGTTTTAAAGCTTTTACTGCAGTTGCGACTAATGCAATTTTTCCCCAACAAACAATTTTTCGCTGGGCGTTTGATGTAGAAATTTTAAGCTTAGTCAGAAGAAATAAATTTAAAATTAAAGAAGTGCCGATTACCTGGGTGAATGATGAAGCCAGTCATGTTAAATTAAGCGGGATGATAAATATGCTTTTTGAGATTATAAAAATTAGGTTAAATTTATGGACCGGGAAATATAAATAGTATGAATCGGAGAAAAATTAAATTATATTTTACTCAAGTTGTATCATGGCTACTTTTGCTGCTTCTTTTGGTTGCGTTTTATCCGGCGCCATTTGTTTTTGCCTCTGCAAAAAGTTTGGCCGATTCTTACATTGTAAAGTTGAATTCACCGGCGGATTTTAGTGAGTTACTTCCAATTGCTTCCAATATTAAACACAGGTTTTTGGCCGTAGGTTCACCCGAATTTAAAAATATATACACGTTCAGTTCCGAACATTCTCAGACAGAGTTAGCTTATATTTTAAAAGGACATTTTGATTATCTTCAAATTAACCGCTCGTTAAATATCGCAACGGTGGTGGTTAATGACCCGGGGTTTTCTACCAATAGTCAGGATATTGACAAACAATGGGGTCTGTTAAAGCCCGGGTTTGATTTGGCCTGGAATAAAACCGTGGGCAGTAAAAGTAACGTGGTTGCGGTTATAGACACCGGTATAGACCAGACCCACGAAGATTTAAAAAATATTTCCTACGTTCCTGGGTTTAATTTTCTATCCAAGCAAGCGCTTTTACCGGGAAGTAATTCGGATGATAACGGTCATGGGACTTTGGTTTCCGGGATTTTAGGCGCTACTTCAAATAATGGCATTGGCATTGCCGGCACCAATTGGCAAATAACATTAATGCCGCTTAAAGCTTTGGATTCTTCCGGTAAGGGAGATGCCACCGCAGTCTCTGAGGCAATTGTTTGGGCGACTGATCACGGGGCACAATTTATAAATTTAAGTATTGGCGGAATTGGATTTGGTCACGACACGGCTTTGGTTAATGCGGTATCGTATGCATTTAACCGAAATGTTTTATTGGTGGCGGCGGCCGGAAACGATAGCTCGGCAATGGGAAGTAACTTGGATCAGAATCCGGTTTTTCCGATTTGTGATGACAATAATTTTAATATGATTATTGGCGTCGCTGCTGTTGACCAGAATGATATTAAGCCCGACTTTTCAAATTATGGAAGAAATTGTATCGACGTAACCTCTCCGGGTAAACGCATTCTATCGACAATAAATTATGACCCTTTAAGTAAAAAATCCGCGCCAAATTCTTACGCTTACGCTTCCGGAACTTCTTTAGGCGTACCTTTTGTGGTTGGGCAGGCGGCATTAATTAAGTCGCTTTATCCTTTTGCAACTAACATTCAAATACGCGACCGGATAATTTCCACAGCAGACTCTGTGGATAATTTAAATTTGTCTCAATGCGCCGGCCTGTCTTGTCGCGGGCTTTTGGGCGCGGGCAGAATTAATGTGCCTAAAAGTTTGGAAACAGCCATTCCACAAAATTTTAGCGAAGGGGATTTAGTCAAAGATCAGAGTTCCGGGGCAATTTATCAAATTATCGGCGGGCAAAAACGCTTAGTCTCATCTTTTGTATTCAATCAAAAATTTTCCGGAGAGCCGGTAAAAATATTAACCCCCAATGACCTTTCCGCCCTGCCTGACGGCAATTATATTACCCCCACCGACGGCACATTGGTGAAATTAGATACCGACCCTACTGTTTATATTGTCTTAAACGGGCAAAAGTTGCCTGTGACATACCAGGTTTTTATGAATCGCAAATTTAATTTTTCAAACGTTAATACTTTAAGTTACTCCGAGGTTAATTCTTGGCAAGCCGGAAATTTTTATCCGCCTGAGGAAGGCACTTTGATTAAGTCGGCGCAAAATAAAACTATTTATTGGGTGGTTTCTCAAATGCTACACCCGATAAATTATGGTTTTTATATTGAACGGGGGCTGGATGTGTTCCCGATTTTAACAGTCTCTAAAGCAGACTTAAGCGGGTTTGCTAAAGGCGAAACATATATTAGATAATTTAAAATTTAAAAATCAAAATGCAAAATATAAATTATAAATTTAAAATAGTAGCTTGGCTTATTTTATTTTTAATGCCGATGTCAGTAATTGCACAGACACCGGAAATAAATTTTAATCCAAGTAAATTAATTGACGATAAAGTTTTTTCCGATATTCAAACCTTTGGCGGTGCTGAAGGTATTCAGAAATTTTTAAACGTCAAAAATTCAGTGCTTGCCAACACCAGTGCGGAATTTTTGGCAAAATTAAAAGAACCGCAATCCGTGGATTTAAAAACCGGGCTGGAAGACCCGCGCCCGAATTTGGGGCGTTTGCGTACGGCAGCGGAACTAATTTGGGACGTCAGCATTCAAAGCGGGCTTAACCCTCAAGTCATTTTGGTTACTTTAAATAAAGAGCAGGGGCTAATAACTTCCGCAAATGATTATAATTCTGCCAAGTTACAAAAAGCCTTGGACAGAGCCATGGGTTTTGATTGCCCGGATGCCGCCGGTTGCGGTAACTTATTCCCCGGATTTTACTATCAGCTTTTCGGCAACTATGATTCCACGAACAATCGCTATTTAGGCGCGGCAAAGTCTTTAATGAAGTCTTTTACAACTTCCGGCGGCAGAGGTCCTGCCGTTGACGGTGTCACTTCCCGAGTGGGTCAAGCTATTACTCTAGGCAATACTATGGGCGGGTATGAAAATATTTTACCCGAGCAAACCATTACCCTTTCCAATAATGCCACGGCCGCGCTATACCGTTATACCCCGCACGTGTTTAACGGTAACTATAATTTTTGGAAATTTTTTCAGGGCTGGTTTAAATATCCCAACGGCACGTTATTAAAATTAGCTACCGCAACTGACACTTATATAATTCAAAATGGGGTTAAGCAATTAGTCCCACAGTTCGTGGCGCAGGCTCGCGTTTTGGATTTATCTTCCACCATAACCGTTTCCCCGACCGAGTATGATAGCTACACCACAGACAAGCCTTTGGGGCCGTTTGATAACACCGTAGTGCAGGATACTGCCGGAATCAAATATGTTTTTATAGACAATATTCGCCACCAGGCTTCGGATTTAGTTATTAAGCAAAGAGGGCTAGATGCAAGTAAGGCTTTGAGTATCACCCCCTCTGAGGCTGTAATTTTTGATGCAGGTAGTGTCTTACCGCCAAAAGACGGTACTGTAATTCGAGGAGCTGTTGATAAAAGTGTTTATTTAGTTACCGACGGAAAAATTAAAATGTACAGTGCTTATACTTTTGCTCAAAGCAAAATTAAAGCCAAAGATATTTACATTGTTCCGGATGTGGAAATTTCTTCGTATTCCAAAAATGGTTTTGTCTCTCCTGTTGACGGAAGTTTAGTTAAAGCAACCAATAATAACACGGTTTATTATGTACAAAATTCTCTCAAGCAACCAATTTTAGGTGATATTTTCAAAATCCGTGGTTGGAGCTTTAAGAGTGTAGTGGCAATTTCATCAGATGAAATTAATGCGCTTCCGATTGGTGTTTACGCCGCACCGAAAGACCGTACTTTCTTTTCCGTTGGTTCCAAAACCGGACAACTTTATATGTTTAAAGAAGGCACCAAGCATAGTATTTCCGCCTTTGTGTCTAAACAACGCGGTATAACCCCGGATTACTTCTTTAACGCAGATGTGGTAGAACAGTGGAATGATGGCATCCCGGTTCCTCCGGCTAATAACACAATTGTAAAAGGCGATGGTAACAGCACGGTATATTTGGTCGTTAATGGTCAGTTAAGGCCGTTAACCTATAAAGCATTTATCAACCGAAAAATTACCGCAAAAAAAATTATAACTCTTCCGCAGATAGAAGTTGACGCTTATGCCAAAGGCGATGATATTTTAAAGTAATTTAATTTATGAGTGGAATGGAACCTGTTTACATCCCGGTAAGTGGGTAATTTGATATTGAAGTTCATTAGTAGATGGCCTTAAATTCGGGGTTTAAAAGAGTAGATTGAAAAGGTTTGAAGTCAGATCGATAGAGTATTAAAGAACTGGGTGAGCAGTTTTGAAAAGACTGAATTGCAAACCCATCGTATTCCGAATTTAGTGCAATAAAATGATTTTAAGATTGCTTTCCAGATTAATCGGGAACGAATGTATCTTAAAGTATGCAAAATAAAACCGGACAGTTTTGAGCGGCCGCTCAAAACTGTCCGGAGGTAAATATAGTGAAAAAATTGAGACTGTTAAATCTTGTTTTTTGTGATGTTTTCGTAAGTAAACTAATTATTATAGGCTACTAATTCATCTTTGGAGTTAAAGTATCGAATGACTTTATAAATCTTTTTTAAGTAATTTACAGTCTCGTTACGCAAGGTGCCAGATTGTAAATTTGCAAGTTTTGTATTTTCTTCGGCAAGTTGAGTTTGCAGTGAAGTTTTAGTTTTTTTATCTACAGTCTTTTTGATTTTGTATTTTAAATTAATTATTGCCGATTGAGTAGCACTAACTTGACCGCTTCGGTCTTGATCCCAAGTATCGCCAAATAAATTAACGGCTTTGGCCACGCGGGATGTCCCGCCATTGTAAGAAGCGGCGCCGTATTCAAACACCCGCCCTTCGGTAAAACCCATTTGGGCCTTTACGCGAACAGTCCCGGCGTAATCATCAAGTAATAAATACATAGCTTTAATAGAATTTTCATGGTCGGACATCCCGGTAACAAAATCCGGAATTAAGTTCGCATCGGCGTGATTTTTGACTAGTGAAGCATAGGTGGAAGAAATAAATTGGGCAATGCCCCGGGCATCGGCCGTTGATACGCTATATTTATAAGCATCACCTTCGTTTAGCGCGAAAATAATATTCAGTTGGTCAATAGTGCTTTTTATATCCGGACTCTTTAATACTTTATTTGTGTCGGTATGTTCGGCATAAACTAAAGATTTAATTAGCGCAGGAGTTATGGCTTCGGTAATAGTTTTGCCAGGTACCGATTTTGAAGGGATGTTTTGTAAATCTTGGGCAACTTTGGAAATAATTCCATTTAGGTAGTCGGAACCATATGCAAGTACCGCAGGATCGTTGAAACTTTGCGAGTAGGGGACGTAAGTTGCTTCGTATAAGCTTTGTTCAATTACTTTTTTACTTCCGGATTCTTTTGGGCTGATTAAATATTTTAAAGCAACTATTTGCCCATTTGCCGGAGAGTTTACTTGGAATTTACTGTTTACGCCGTTAAAAGTTATTAGCTTAACGTCCAGCGCGGGGTCGGGAAATATCATTTTTTTGCCGTTTAGTCTGCCCACTGTCAGAATGGTTTGGTTGGTGTTTGGGTCATGTATAGCCAAGGCAATATCTTTGTCACCTAGCTTATAGCTAGTAATGGTTTTTTCGGTTTTTTTTCCGCCAGAGGCGGATCCGCCTCTGGCGGAATTTTTAACGTTTTTATAAACAGGAATTAAGGCGTGGTTTAAAGTTATTGATGCCAATTTTATTTTGGCGTCTTTAACTGTGGCGATAATCGGCGGTGTATTGGGTGTTTGCAAGCCTAATATTTGAGGAAGGGTTGAGCTTGCAGTTGTTGTGATGGTAGTAGTTTCCGGAGTAGAAGTTGCAGATGCAAAATTATAAAATCCGAAAGCAAAAACAAACAAAAAAAGCGAAAATATTTTTTTATTTTTCATATTAATTATTATATCATAATTTTTTTCTTTCAAAAGACATTTTGGTTAAAATTTGATAGAATTAACACATAAATTTGCGAAGTCTCTTTTTAATACTCTTAATTGAGGTGAAGTCATTTTATGAGTTCCAACATTACTAAAAATATTTTTTGGTTAACCGCTTCCCGCGTGTTGGCTTTGGTGTTTTTATTTATCGCTTACACCAGGCTGTTCCGTTATTTGGGGCCGTTTTCTTCCGGACAGTATCAGTTTGTGTTGTCTTACGTGTTAATTTTTGCCACGATTGTAGATTTTGGCATTCAGCAATTTGTTACCAAAAAAATCAGCGAAAAACCGGAGAATACCAAAAAATATTTTCAGGATTTTTTTAGTTTTGAAATATTAGCCTCCGTAAGTCTATATATAATTTTAGTAGCACTGGCGTACTTTAAAGGTTATGACCGGGAAGTTTTTTACGCCATTTGTGTGGCAGGTTTGGGGCTGGTGGCTAATGCCTTAACTTATCCATACCTGGCGGTTATGGCCGCGTTTCAGGATATGCGCAAGGTCGCGCTGATTAATTTTTTAAATTCTCTGGTGAACATCGGTATTATTTTTTCCGCGATAATTTTTAGAAAGCATATTGTTTTTTTAGCCAGCGTTCAACTGCTGTTTGGGTTACTGGATTTGGTGTTGTATCGAATTTTCGTAACAAAACACTTGCCAAAACCGGATGTTATTAAAGCAATTTTTAATTTTCATTTAAAACCCATTTGGGAAATAATTAAACAAGGTTGGCCGTTTGCATTATTGGTTGGCTTTAGTGCCATTTATAACCGAATAGATGTGCTACTTGTAACTTTTCTAAAAGGCTACGAGCAAACCGGTTTTTACACCGCAGCTTACAAGATTTTTGATCTGTTGGGTTTTTTCCCATCCGTTGTGTCTTATACGTTATTTCCGTTTTTTGCCGGACTGATGGCAAAAAAAGCTCTTGGAGAAGTTAAGGCGAATTTGGAAAAATATATAAAAGTAATGATTCTTGTCGCCGTCCCAATGGCTGTTGGCGGGAGTATCCTTTCCGCCAAATTAATTGCGCTCATTGCCGGGCCGGAGTTTGCTCCGGCAGCCGGAGTTTTAGCTATTTTAATTTGGGCGCCGGCAATTTTATTTATTTACATTCCCGCCAATGCTTTGGTTATTTCCCAGCTGACAAAAAAAGCATTAATGGTAACTGGAGCAAATGTAATGCTCAATACATTAGGGAATTTGGTGCTCTTGCCCCGTTTTGGCATTAAAGCCGCTGCGATTATGACCGTGGTGTCGGAATTAATTCAGGGATTTTTTTATTTTTATTTTATTCGCAAAAATATTATCCGCTTTAGTTTTAGCGGACTTTGGATAAAGCCGGTGCTGGCAGCCGGAGTGATGGGTGCTGTTTTGTGGTTAGTACGAGAATCTTCGCTGTCTATTTCTTTACCACTTGGGACTGGAATTTATTTTACGATGCTTATAGTAACAGGTTTTTTAGGTAAGGCTGATATTTTGACGGCCAAAAATTTGTTTAAATCCCAACAGGTTTAAATTATGAAAACACATCCTAAAATAAGAATTATGGTTTTTGGGACGTTTGATTTATTGCACCCCGGGCATTTAAATTTTTTTAAACAGGCACGCAGTTTGGCAAAAAATCCGTATTTAATTGTTTCCGTTGCCCGCGACGCTAATGTAAAAAAAATAAAAGGACAGTCTCCGACTTTTAAGGAACAACGGAGACTGCTGGCTGTAAAGAAATACAGTTTCGCGAATAAATGCGTCCTAGGCGGAGTTAAATCTTATTTACCACACATAAAAAAAGCACGTCCTGACATTATTGCCTTAGGGTATGACCAAATAGCTTATGTGGATAACTTAGCGCAAGATTTGGCTAAGGCAGGTTTAAAAGTGAAGATTCATCGCTTAAAAGCGTACAAGCCAAGTATTTACAAAAGCAGTTTGCACAAAAACATTAAACCGGCAAGTTTTGTGCTATAATGATTAATATAAACACTAAAGTAAATGAAAAATGAACGAAACAATCAAAAAATATCGTCACGTAAAAAGCTTTTGGGGGATTGTGATAATTTTTGTGGTCGGAATGGTTGCCGGAGGGGTAATTTACTTCGTTGCTCAAAATAATATATTACAAGATGAAGTTGGCTCAGTGTCTTTTTTTAGGTATAAAGCTTTAAAAACTACCGATACAGGCAAGGTAGTTATCCCGACCTCCGCAAAAGTTACAAAGTAAATTGTTAACAAATTTAAAAGCCCGCTCCGTTTTTGTAAAGGGGCGGGTTTTGTATATTAATTTATTACTGTCCCGTTAAAATTTTAAAAAGTATTTAAATTGCCTGTATTTACTGCTCAAAGTCCGCATTTTCAATTTTTGAGACTCAGGAGCCCAAAATAAGTTAAAAGCCACTTGTTAAGCTATAATTTGATTGTGAGATCA
>JBBRWU010000022.1:0-13819 GCA_038249015.1 Candidatus Doudnaibacteriota bacterium
GCCTTTGGCTATATACTGCTTCATCAAAGTCTGATATGGGATATTTAACGAATTGGCCTTAACTTTGGCATTGTCAATAATATACTCGGGTAGACGAATGGAAATGGAACGGGAGCTGGGTTTAAGATTTGGAAAAATAATGTTTTTTTCCGCCTTGGACCAATCTACATAATCAGTAGTGCTATGGGTCGCCCAAAATTCCCTTTCTTGGCCTTCGGATTTAAACTTAGGAATTTTCTTTAAATGGTTTTTCATAATCTAATTTCTCCTTTTTATTAGCTGCTCTTGAAGAAATAATTCTTATTTTATTGCCTTTGAAAGTAAAAGAAGCGGAAAATATTTTTCCACCATCGGTCTGCCCTATAATAAAGTATCATATTTCTTTAAAGCTGTGCTTACTATCCGGATAACTTAGGCGGGGGTTAAAATATTTCTTCATTTTCCCTGTTTGTAACACCGTGCCGTACCAAATTTTTATTGATATTACCATCATCCCAATCAAAACATTCAATTCTCCCTATTAAACTCTCTTTATTCATATTGTATATTCATTATACATTAGACCTATTGCTTAATAAAAAGCTGATGAAAAAACCACAATTAGTAGTAGCTTGATAATCATCGATGCCACAATATGTAGTGGCCAAAGTTATTAAACAACAACTCTATTGTCAAATCAGCTATTCCGCCGCGCTTTCCGCCTCCTCTTCCGCTATTTTTGGCGGTAAGGCTTCCCCGCTTTTTACTTTTTCGCGCACAGCTTTGTCTACTTCCTTAAAAACTTTGGCATTTTCCCGTAAAAATTGCTTGGAGGCTTCTTTACCCACACCAAGCTTAACTTCGCCAAAGCTGTGAGTATTGCCGGCCTTTTCTATAACGCCAAAGAGCACTCCGGTATCCAATAAATCCCCGGCTGCGGAAATTCCTTCGTTATACATAATATCAAATTCCGCCACCTTAAAAGGCGGGGCGACTTTATTTTTAACAATTTTAGCTTTCACTCGGTTGCCGATAATTTTATCACCATTTTTGATTTGAGCGTTACGACGAACTTCTATACGCACACTGGCATAAAACTTTAAGGCATTTCCCCCCGTTGTAGTTTCCGGGTTGCCGAACATTACGCCAATCTTCATACGTATCTGATTTATAAAAATTACCGTAGTACTGGTTTTGGAAATTATGGCAGTTAATTTTCTCAAAGCCTGGCTCATAAGACGAGCCTGAAGACCCATATGACTGGCCCCCATTTCGCCTTCTATTTCATTGCGAGGCGTAAGCGCCGCAACTGAGTCTATAACAATTAAATCCAAGCCGTTGCTCCTAACCAGAGTTTCAACAATATCCAAAGCCTGCTCGCCGTTGTCAGGTTGGGAAATTAACAAATCTTCCAGCTTCACGCCAATGCGCTTGGCATATTCCGGATCCAACGCATGCTCGGCATCTATAAAGGCCGCGAGTCCACCGCACTTTTGCACCTCGGCTATCATATGCAAAGTTAATGTGGTTTTCCCACTGGACTCCGGTCCGTAAATCTCTATCACTCTACCTTTAGGGATTCCGCCGACTCCTAGGGCTAAATCTAATGAAATACTTCCGGTAGGCGTGGAGGCCACATCCATAGTTTTGGAATCGGACAGCTTCATTATGCTCCCGGCGCCAAATTTCTCTTGAATTTGATCCATGGCGCTGGTAACCGCTTTCCACTTGCCTGACTCTGCTTCTTGATTTTTTGCTGTTTGTTTCGACATACCCAGGATATCTTCTTCCAATTCCAAACGCCTAATAAATGCACGGAAAAGGAATTAATTTTTAATATATATTTAAATTGCTTAAGACTTAATTTTGCCAGGCGTTCGGCAAAGTTCCGTTTAAATTTACTTAAACTTTTTTTAGAATACGGCATTACTGCTCTCAGTCGACTTCCTATTGTTCAGCAAGCGGAACTTATTGGAAGTAGTATTACTGGGCATACGATTTAATTTTATCATTTAAATAATTGATAATACTATTAAATGCTTCTAATGATTAATTATAAATTAATCTTATACGAACGTTCACCCCATTAGAAATATCATAATACTTTCTTAAATTCATTGCAAGTGCTGATTTGTGGATAACTTACCCATAATTAAATGGTAAATTTCTAACGGGGGCCAAACCCCCTAATAATCAGGCTAAATCATCATTAAACCCAAAGATATCCACCGCTACTTTGGACTACTGGAAGTGGCGGTCTGAGAATAAAAAACCACATTATTTAAAGACTCTTTGGCTCTGCCCATTTGGCCCATACTTTGCCCGTTGATGGTAATTTTAGTTGCCCCGGCATCGGTGGTTGAAAGAATCATTTTATCTTTAGCATAAAATAATTTATTTTCCCCAGGCAAAAAATCAAAGCTTTCGGCGGCCTTACCGTCAATACTAACTCCTAAAGTTGTAGGGGAAGAAAATTCTGCTTTTAATTCGAGCTTACCCGATTCGATTTCTGAGGTATTACCGCCAATAATGCTTATTGTTTGGCTGGCCAGCTTATCAAAACGGTTTTTTGCAGTTACCACAATCTCCTTTGGGCCCGGGTTTAGACCCAGTTGTTTTTCAAAAAATCCCTTATTATCTACAAAAATATTTTCCCCATTAATAGCCACACTCAAACCTGGGTCTGTGTTGCCGCGCACAAACACGGAAGAGGCTTTAATTACCGTGTTGTTTCCGGGCTCGGTAATTTTTAAATTTGGCATTTTATTTATTGACCAGACCTGCCAAATAATATAGCCGACCGTCAAAATTACAAACAGCAGGCCTAAAATAAGGCTTAGTACTTTTGGGGTCACCACCAATTTTTGAAAAATTCTTTTGTACCATGCACAACCTAAAATCTCTCCCTGTTTTTTTATTTGGCGCTCAATGCCTTTTTCTTTTTTATATTGCTCTAATAAAATTTCAGTTTCCACCGAATATAATTTTGCCAATTGTCTTAAAAAACCCAGAACGTACACGTCGGCGGGCAAATTCGCAAAATACCCCTGTTCTAACGCAGTCAAATACTGCAGTTTAATGGCAGTCTTTTTTGAAACCTCTAACAGAGAAAGTTTTAAATTCTCTCTGACAGCGACCAAATATTCGCTTAGAGTTTCAATTTGAATTTTTTTCTTTTCAAATAACATTTAGTAATTTCCAATTTCAAATTCTAAAAGCCTAATATTCAGAATTATTAGGTTGTTTTGATTTTTGTTTTTGTTTGGTGGGACAATTAGAATAATTAGAAATTAGACATTTTCTTTATCCTCTATTCCATACTCGGCTTTTTCACTCGGTGGAATAACCCCAAAAACTTCCCTCGGCTTGGCGCCTTCGCCCGGACCGATAATCCCCTGCTGTTCCATAATATCCAGCAACCTGGCAGCCCTGGCATAACCTACTCGCAAGCGACGCTGAAGCAAAGAAGCCGAAGCCTTGCCGGCTCGTTTAACCTCGTCAATCGCTTCCTGAAGCATTGGGTCACTGTCCCCGCCATCCTCACCTTCCATACCTGCAATACCCAAAGGCCGTTTGGGACGTTCTAAAATTTCTTCGTTATAAATTACGGCGCCAACTTGGGACTTAAAAAAGTCCACAACTTTTTTTACTTCTTTTTCACCAATGAACGCACCCTGCACACGCTTGGGTTTGTTGTACTCGGCCGAAGTATAAAGCATATCGCCGTTACCCAAAAGTTTTTCCGCGCCACTGCTATCTAATATTGTACGGCTGTCGATTTGACTGGCTACGGCAAAGGCAATACGGGAAGTAATGTTGGCTTTAATTAAACCGGTAATAATATCCACGCTTGGGCGTTGGGTAGCTAAGACCAAATGAATGCCGACCGCACGGGCCATTTGCGCCAAACGTACAATTGCAGATTCCACGTCAGCTTGGGCTACGGCCATAAGGTCCGCCAACTCATCTACTAATATTACAATGTACGGCATCCTAAGCGGGGAGGCTTCGTTGTATTCCAAAATATTGCGCTTACCGGCTTCCGACAATAATTTATAGCGGCGGTCCATTTCCGACACTGCCCACTTTAAGGAATTCACCGCTTTTTCATTCTCCACAATTACCGGCGTTAATAAATGCGGAATGCCGTTATACAAATTTAGTTCCACGCGCTTGGGGTCAATAACAATAAATTTAACATCCTGTGGGGTGTTACGATACAGCAAAGAAATAAACAAACTATTTATGGAAACGCTTTTCCCGGTGCCGGTGGCACCGGCTACCAATAAGTGAGGCATTTTTGCCAAGTCCACTACCATTGGGTGGCCGGCTACATCGCGACCTAAAGCAACTACCAACTTGCTCTTATGGTTTACAAATTCGGTTGTCTGCATAACCTCACGCAAACGGACAATGGCTGTGGATTTATTCGGCACTTCAATCCCCACCAAAGCCTTGCCCGGAATCGGTAATTCCATACGAATACTATGGGCAGATAAAGACAGGGCCAAATCATTTTGAAGTGCCGCAATTTGAGAAAGTTTTACTCCGGTGTTCGGTCTTAAAGTATACTGCGTCACGGTGGGCCCGACATTCACTTCGCCCATTTCCACGTCTATACCAAAATCCGCCAAAGTTTTTTTAATTATGGCCACATTAACTTCAATATTACCGCTATCCACTTCTGTTTGGTTGTCATCCAGCAAATCAAACTGCGGCAATTTCCAGTCCTTGCGGTCTTCTAAAACAATTGCTTCCATTTGCATAGGCTGTTGCTTACCGGCATTATTTACTTTGCCGGATTGTAAAGCTTGAGTTTTAATATTTTCGTTAGTCGCCAGTTTTAGATTTCTATCTAAAACTTTTTCTTCCGTAAAGCCTTCTTTACCCATAGCATTAATTTTTAAGGGCATCGGGGTTTCCGATTTTACGTCTTTCTGATTTTCTGCTTCTCTTCCGGTAAACGGGTCTTTCTTGGGCCACAAAGACTGGAGAGAAATATCAAAGGTAACTAACACGGCAATTACCATTAAACCAAACAAGACTAAACTGCCGGCCCAAAAACCTAAAAAGGCAAAACTCGGCTGGGCAAATAACGCGCCAAAATATCCGCCGCCACGACCTTCCGCAGCCAAAGCAAAACCGCTAAGCTGATTGCTTAAATAAAAAATGTGAATTAGCCCGCCAATACTGCCGGTTAATAAAATTGCGCCTAAATAGGTGCGCCAATAAAAACTGGTGCTTTTATTTGTTTTTTCCAAATCCTGATTATATAAAGATATGGCAACGGACAATAAAATCAACGGTACCAAATAAACCATCACTCCAAAAATTAAGCTTAAAAATTTAACCAGGCTTTGTCCCAAGCTCCCGGCCAAGTTAGCCAACGATAAAACTACCACCAAAGCAAAGACCACAAAAACCACCACCGCTATCCCGCGCTTGGTTTCGGATGATAAGTTTAATGCCGGTGCTTTTAATTTGGATCTTTCTTTGTCTTCTTTTTTGCGTCTACCCATATATTTCTGGTGAGAAATTTACCCTGAGCGAAGTCCCAGCTTGCTGGGACGAAGTCGAAGGGTGAATGTTTCTTTTAGTTGATAGGTTTTAGTGATTAACACGTAATTCTTTTCCGCAGTTTTCCGCCTCTCTATTTTAGCATTTTTTTAAGCTGCCTGCCAGAAAAATTATCTGTGTTTTAGGTTAATGCTCCTTTTCCACACATCATCAAATAATGTATTCATGGTTTGGGCAAACTCCGTTGAATCAATAACAAAAACCGAGGGTTTTGAGGATGATGATACTATAGCCACTTTATTACCAAAGAGCACTATAAGATTATTAAAAACCATGTTTTGTGGCGCCTTTTTCCATTTATGTAAATAGCTGCTGGCATATGGCGTTTGTAGTAGCCGTTTTATTTGATCTGTCGAAAAAGGTTTGTCAGGCGCGCCGCAAAATAAAGTTTTGCCGGTAATGTTATTTTTGTTGCGGGATAAAAACCAGTACCGTAAAAAAAATTTATCAAACATTTGAGTCAAATGCGCAATCGGAACCAAAGATTTTAACTGCATATTTTTGATGGCAAAGGTTTCCTGAGCAAAATTTTTAATTCCTTCCAACCCTTCATAAATCCGAATCTGCGGTACATCGGAAAATACGGCCGAAAATTTTAGCTCTTTGGTTATTTGGCTGACTTGGATAGCCATGCCTTCTAGCTCTTTCTGTTTCCTTTCTACGATTGTAGATAGCCGCTCCGGCGGCTCCATGGCAAACCTTTTGCCGTTGCCTGTTCCCTGCTCGCTTAAAAGCCCTTTGGTTTTTAACTGTCCCAATAAATGATAAACCAAAGTCCGGCCCAAACCGGAATGTTTTGCCAATTCACTAGCCAAGCTCGGCCCGAGCTTCAGACCTAAAAGATAAACTTTTGACTCATGGTTCGAAAGCCCAAGCTTTTTTAATATAATTTCGCTTTGTAGCATAATATTGTCAATTTGTCATTGACAACTCATTATACTATATTCAAATTTTTTGTCAAATAAGCCAAAGATTAAGAAATAGACATTTTAAAAACAAATTTTCTGCTTTATGATTGTTAGTCAACCAAAAGGAGGTTGTCATAAATTACGATAAAGTTAGGCTATCGTTCTGGGAGGCGTACCGTATGTCGCTGGTCCCAATCATTCTAATGGCTAGTATGGGTTGGGTACTCTGTTTGGGACCTTGGTCTCTGCGGATCGACGGCGGCACCATCCAAATTGTGTTCTTCTACGGGGGGTTCTTCGGAGGCTACATCATAAACATCCCCGTAGCGCTCGCGCTCAAGAAGTATTGGCGCCTGCCAAAAAAGTGGAGGAGTTGAGTAAAGAAGTATGACACCTATGTCGTGTCGCAACTCTTCCCGCCTGAACGTAAATCAGGCAAACTTCAAGCCAGTGTCGTCACGCGAACGATCCTGGCTTTTCTTTTCAATTTGTTATTTTAACAACACAAACATTTTAGCTTCCTTGCAACAATTGTTGCAAGGAAGATATAATTCAATTTTTTCAAATTCCTGTGAAATTTAAATTCCCGCCCCGATTTTATCGGGGCGGGAATTAAATATCTGTTCTATCTGATTCTTATCCGCACCTACCTGCGGTAGGCAGACATCTGCGATTTTACATGCCTTTTACCTTAACTTTTTTTGTCTTGGCCTTGGCAGCTTTAGGGATTATTACGGTTAAAATCCCGTCTTTCAAATCCGCTTCAATTTCTTCGCTGTCTATATCCACCGGAATAATTACGCTTCTGGAAAAATTTCCCCAGTAACATTCCTGATAAAAATAATCATCCTGCGCAATATTTTCTTCTTTTTTACGGCTACCTTTCACTGTAACCATATCATTGGCAACTGTAATATCAATATCTTCCGGCCTGACTCCGGCAATGGTGGATTTAATTATTACGTTGTCCTTAGTCTGATACATATCTATATTCAACTGGCCCTCAAAATCGTTCAACCAATCTTCATTACCTTCTTTACCGGCCGGCTGTTGTTGTTTTGGCGTTGGGGCAACTTCTTCTTCCTCAACTTCTTCTATTATTACATCTTGTTCGTCTGCTTCTTCCTCCGGAGCCAACTCTTCGGCTTCAACTTCTTCTTCCGGTTGTGAAACAGTAACTGCAACCGGCTCTTCAATTACACTTCCCCCCATTATTTTCCCAAAAAATGATGATTTTTCTTTCTTAGCCATAAGCATTTCTTTAATGACCCCTTATCCCTAAACGGGGGGTAAATTGATAAAATCTATTTCTATATTAAACGATTTAAACGAATACGTCAAACCCCGTTAGAAACCACCAAATTACACTAAATACATGTGAAACCTGCCCGGTTAAACTTAAAATATGACGATATTTTATTACCGCTTCTAAACGGGGCCAAACCCCTTTAGAAATCGCATATATCAGCAAAATCCAGCATGAAACTAGGGCACTTTTTAATTTAAATATATCAACTTTTTTCACTACTTTTAACAGGGACAGGCCCTGTCGATGACGTGATGAAACTTAATTAAACAACCCTAATACAACCTCCCCGGCCTTTGTTGGTGGGGCTATAATTGCCTGGGCATTCGGATTAGAAAGTAGCTCAACTTTTCGTGTTTTTGCTCTCAAAATTTGCGTCGCAACCGCCTCAGTCATTTGTTCCACCAAACCTTTTTCCAATAAATAATCCAAATTCAATTGTTCCTGTCCCGGTAATATATGGGTAACCACGATTGGCAAATTATATTGCAGACTTTCGGCTACGGTTAAACCCCCGGGCTTAGTAAAAAATATATCCGCTATCGCGTACAACTCCCCCATGGGTTGATAAAACCCTAACGGTAAGATATTGGTATTGGCAAAGTGTTCTTCCAAATAATTTTTGTATTCCTGATTCTTTCCGCAAGCCACTAACACTTTTGTGTTAGCAATCTGCGTTAGTTGATTCAGTAACTGCTCCTTAAAACCCGTCCCCAGTGATCCGCTACCGACCAAGACAACACATTCTTCCGGCTGGATGTTTAATTTTTGTTTAACCGTTGCGACATCCACAGTTAATTTTGGTTTTAAAGACATCCCGCAAATAAATATTTTTTCCGCCGGGATTCCGCGCCGGATCATTTCCGTTTTTTGTTCCATAATATTTGCCAAATAAAAATCCGCCTCACTGTACAACCAGTATGGATGCAAATGATAGTCGGAAAAAGCAATGCCAAACTTTTTTGTAAAATTGCCAGTCTTTTTTAAATAAGCCACTACGGCAGAAGCAGTTGTCTGGGTGGAGATTATTAAATCCGGCTGATAATCCAAAATTAGTTGTTTGGTAGCGCCGGAATTAAACCGGGCAATAAAAACCCGGAAAGGATAAATAAAGTAATATCCCCAAGCATACAACCAAGCCCAAACAAAAGGAAAATATAAATTAATAAATTGGTGTGCTGCTACAACAATTTTTCCAAATTTTCCGCTTTGTACCTGGCCGATATCCGCTAGCTTTACTTCCGCCCCGGCACTTTCTAAGCCCTGAGCAATATTTTCCGCCATACTTTTATGCCCTAAGCCAATAGAAGTGTGTAGGATTAAGATTTTCTTTCCGGCGCTTGTTGATTGATTCTGCATCGGCATTTCACTCTTAATATTTTTATTCATTTACACTGATAAACATAATTCCGTCCCTCCCATCCCGATTTCATCGGGATCGGGATCGGGACGGAATTAATAAAGGACTAAAATTATTTTAAAATCTCTATATAATCTTTAATCACCCAACCGCTCTTTTCGTCCGGCAGTAAAATACTGTACCAGCCGTCCTTAGTTTGAGTATAAACGTAAGTTTCGCCCGGCAAAACTTTGGTTAAAATTTTCCCCGTAGTAGTGGGCAAATCTCTAACGTTTAAATAACCGGTCGGCGTAATTTTAATTTCAAGCTTCAGCGAAGTACTGGTGGCTACCTCAGAAACAGGAGCCGCCGTAACAGGCGGTTTTTCGACTGCTTCGGTAGGTGCCAAAGGTTCCTGCAACGGGACAACCTTTTGAGTAACTTGTTTTTTTCCTGTTAATAATTGGCTAATAAAATTTAAATCCGCTCCGGTCTGACTATCAAACCAAACCATTGCACCTAAAACTAAAGAAATTGAAAATAAAATTATTAAACCTATTAAACCCATTTTTTTCAGTTTGCCACTTTTTTTAGGAATTTCAAATCTCTCCCTTTTAATTTCGGAAAAAAACGGGGTTGTTTTTTGAGAAGATACGCTTTGGGCATCAGGTTGAATTTTCCCGTGAATTAAAACCTTCTCCGCTTCCGTTAACTCAATCTTGGAAGGCGCGTTTTGTTCTTTAACAGTAAGAGTGGGTGAATATAAAATTTTGGGAATTTCCGGCACATCTACCGGCAAAGAGTTTATTCCTTCTACAATCGGCTTGGGTTTTTTAACCTTGTTTATATCACCAACCGTCGGGGTAGAAGAGCTTATGTCTGATATTTTTTTATTAGCGACGTAGAGCGAGCCTAAACCTTTTAGGCTTGAGCGAGCCGAGGTTGTTGAGCTTCCCGATTTATCGGGATCCGCCTCTGGCGGAAATATAGGTTCAATACCTCGTCCCGCCCTGGCGGGACTGCGAAATGTAGAACTTCCAATTAATTCCTCGGGGCTCTGCTCCGAGGAACCTTTATTTTTTTCTGTAAACATGTATTTTAAATTTTAATTCATACTTAGTTAGTATATACTATTTTAATAAATTCTTTTAGCCACCACCCGCACCGGAGCGGCGTCAGTGGCAAACTTGGACGGGAGTGCAATTATTTCAAACGGTCCTTTGCCAATTAACGCTTCCAAATTAGTTAAATTCTCAATAATTAATATGCCTTGTTTAAATAAAATTTTGTGTACCGGGTAAGGTGCCCGGTCGGGACTGGGAGTATCCAACCCTAATATTGATACGCCCAAAGAAGTTAAACGTTTAGCAAAACTTTCGGTTACTAGCGGATAATTCAAATAATACTCATCGTTACGAAATTCGCTGGACCAGCCAAAACACACTAAAACAATATCCCCTCGTCTTATTCCTCTCTTTTCTAAGGAGAGGCTAGGTGAGGTTAATAATTCGATACCTGCTGATGCTTTTCCCCTTGCATCGATGATGATACCACGGCCAAAAAATCTGGAAACCGGATAATCCTGCAAAGTTTTCCCTCCCTCAAGCATATGGCCCGGGGCATCAATGTGCGTGCCAATATGCATACCGGTTTTTATGCTGTAATCGGAAATCCCGTCTTTAAAAACATCGGTTGTTTTTACAAGTTCCGGAGCCGAGTCCCCGGGAAATACCGGCATTGAGGAACTGAATTCGTGGGTTAAATCTATATACATTTTATAACTTAAATGAGTTAACCGCTTTATTAAATTCTTGTTCGCTTAGCAAACCTTTGCCGACAATCACTTCGCGTAAAGTTTGACCCGTAGCCACCATCTCTTTTACCGCGCTGGAGACTACATCATAACCTAAAATCGGAGTTAATAAAGTTGCGTAAGCCGTGGATTTTTCCAATAATTCCTTGCAGCGTTTGGGGTTAGCTTGAATTTTATTAATGCAGACTTTCACAAACTGCTCAATAACTTCCGAAGTTAATTTTAAACTTTGGATTAACCTATCGGCGATTATGGGAAACATCACACCCAACTCCAATTGAGCGGCCGCAGCGGCGTGCTCAATGCTTAAGTTATTACCCGAGATTAAAAAATATAATTGGTTTACGGTTTCCGGCAAAACCGGGTTCACCTTGCCCGGCATAATGGAAGAGCCGTTTTGTAATTCCGCCAAAGTAATTTCGCCAATTCCGCCCAAAGGCCCGCTGGAAAGCAGACGCAAGTCGGAAGCAATTTTGGACAAATCCACACACAATGCCGTTACGGCTTGAGAAATTGCCAAAAAATCCGTCTGACTGGAAGTCTGCGACATTAAATTCTTTGCCGGATGAAATTTTTGCCCGGTAATTTTATTTAATTCTACATAAACGGCTTTAATATATTTCGGGCTGGCGTTCACGCTATTACCAATAGCCGTACCGCCCAAATTTAATTCCTGCATATAGGTAATTACCCGGCTAATTTTTTCCTGATGCCAGCGAATAATTGCCGCGTAAGAAGCAAATTCCGCGCCTAGGGTAGTCGGGACAGCATCTTGTAAATGAGTGCGGGCTAATTTAGGAATGTGCTTATACTGCACGGCCTTCTTTTCCAAGGCTTCGGCGAGGAGCTTGGCAGTTTTTTGTAAATCTTGGGCTAAAAATATAGCCGCAATTTTAATTGCCGACGGGTTAGCGTCGTTAGTGGACTGACTACAATTTACATGGTCATTGGGGTGGACTATGGTTTTTTTTCCGCTTTTTTGCAAAATTTCTGTTGCTCGGCCGGCCACCACTTCATTCACATTCATATTAATAGACGTCCCGGCTCCGCCTTGCAGTGCGCGCAGGGGGAATTGCTCTGTCATTTTATTATTCAAAATTTCATCACAGGCCTGCACAATGGCATTTTTTACATCACGCCTAATATTACCGGCTTGAAAATTCGCCACGGCGGCCGCTTTTTTTATTTTGGCCAAGGCTAAAATAAATTCCATAGGCACCCGGTAAACATGAAACGGAAAATTTTTAATGGCTTTTTCGGTTTGCTCCCCGTAATATTTTTTTTGCATACATTTTATATAATTAATTTTTGAGTTTCCAGCTCAATAGTAATCTGGCTCAAGTGATATTCAATATCTTTTGCTGAAAGGTTCCGGACATCGCCTTTAAAATAAACGGCAATCGGCACGACCAATTCGGGATCGTGCCAAAGAAAAATAATTACTCTAAAAGATTTGCTTTTACCTTTGGGTAAGTCCGAAGCCTTTAAGCGTAATTTATACAATTTGTGCCCTAAATGTTGGGCCAGCTCCGGCGAGAAAGCTTTTAGCGCAAAAATTAAATCTACTTGCAGTTTTCTGTATTTCTTGCTGTAAGGCTTTAACTGTTTAAGAAAATGCTCGGGGAGATAATATTGCCGCATGGCGAAAAGTTATATTTTTTTTAATCGCCTCATTTGCGCTTCCAAACTTGGCAATTTTGCACTGCCGATCTTTTGTTTTATAGCCCGGCCTAAACGGCCAGAAAGTGCAACAACGTTTTGATTGCCGGCCAACGGCAAACCGGCTTCCTCGTCCAAATAACGCATAACTGCGAAACGAAAAAGTTCAGCTCTGCTGGTAAACCCTTTGGTTTTAATAATTTGGATAATGCGCTTTTCCAGGGTCTGGGGAATGGCAAAATTTACAATAGACATAGTATATAGGTTAAATATTGATTATATATACTATATATAAATAAATGCGTATTTGTCAACTGTTTCCAAACGGCATTATGGTAATATCTTCAATTACGCTGTTGTCAGGTTGATTAACCACAAACTCTACAGTGTTGGCCAAATCTTGCACTGTTAAAAATACCGGGTCTTTACCGTGCCAATTTTCTTTTTTCCGGCGGGCAAATTCTTTCTTACTCCAAAACCCGGTTTTTACCGTGCTGGTGTAAATAACCGAAACTTTAATCCCAAATTTTGCCACTTCCGCGCGCAGGCCTTCGCTGTAACGCATTACCGCGGATTTAGTGGCCGCGTAAAATTCGCTCTTAGCATGCCCGACTTTACCGGCAACGGAAGCATTGTTAATTATCTGTCCGCTTTTTTGCTTTTTCATAACCGGTAAAACCAGTTTGGTTAAGTCTGCCATGCCGATTACATTAACTTCCATCATTTGGTCAAACTTTTTTACATCCATTTTATCCGCGTCTTCAAAATAACCAATCCCGGCATTGTTAAATAACACATCAATGGTTTTAAATTTCTTTTTAGTTTCCGCCACTACTTTTATTAATTCCTTCTCTTTGGTAATATCCGCATTCATAACCAACAGCTTCCCTGCTATCTCCCGAGCTTTCGCTAATTTCATAAATTCCTGCCCATCGGCTTTAACATTGGAAAAAACTAAAACGTTCCACCCCTCACTTAAAAACTTCAAAGCCGTAGCCGCACCAATGCCAGTACACCCTCCGCTAATTAGAATGGTTTTATTTTGCATAAAAAGATTGTTTTTAATTTTAATCTACTGGCGGTATTTTTTGGACGAAGTTCGCCTGCCCGCCTCTGGAGGGGTTACCGTTAAATATTTGGCTCCTGGATTTCGGAAATTTTTAAAATTGAAATTTTTCTTCCATAAAGTTTTTGTATAATACTAGCCCATAGAGGCTGTTTTTTTATGGTCATTTCTA
>JBBRWU010000023.1:0-13776 GCA_038249015.1 Candidatus Doudnaibacteriota bacterium
AAAGTGAAATTTCTGAATTAATTAGCCTTGCAGAAGTTAAGAAATTTGTTAAAGCTAAAATTAAATACTATAATTACAGAAGATTGCACAGTAGCATCGGCTACAAACCGCCGATGACCTACACCAAGACCGCTTTAAAACCTCTCATCAAAAACGGTCGAAGCGGTACGGCATAAACAGGACAGTTCAGACCATTCGCGCGAATGGTTCCAGAGATAATTACTTCTAAAGTGTTTAAAGCTTGAGTTTTATCCAGAGTAGATGTATTTATAATAGACGCTCCAAATTCGGTAGCCTGAGCACGCAAAAATTTTAACCAATTTTTCATATCTTCACTAGCCAACCAGGCTTGTTGTCGTTCATCGATTAGCCTGTTTACCATTATTTTTTGGTCACAATCCACTAAAATTATTTTAAAATTTTGAAAAATACTATTAGCAAAAGCGGATTTAATGAATTCCAGATTAGACTGACCGTCCATTATTATTACAGACTTATCGCCGTAGCCGGTTACCATTTTGTCCACCCATTCAATTGTTTTAACCTTTTGCCAATTTTCACCTGACCCAAAATCGCGGACCATTTCTTCGGGTGAAGGAACTCCAATAGAATCAAATTTCAAAAAGACCCATGAGTCATCACGCTCGTGTTTTTCCGCCAAGCTTTGAAGCAATGTGGTTTTTCCAACACCTGACGCGCCGGTTAACCAAAAAATATATTCCGTCTGATTCATAAAAATTTTCCCCCGACCTCACACTCTACCATCAACTTTTTGAAAAAATGATCAAAAATGCTAGCATTTTTAAATTATTTTGATTTATTTGCTGCACTAACAAAAAATAGCTGAAAGTGTGGATTTAATTGTAAAAGCTTAGGGTCATACGTAAAGCATGACTTTAGCCGGTAAAACTTTTAAAGATATAAATCACTTTGTCATCGCTAAGCAGATGTTTAGATTGCTTCGGGTGCTACTGCCAATGACACAGTTATATCTGGGTTACTAAGGCTAACCGCTCAGAACCCTAAATTGTGCATGACCCAAAGCTTAGTAATCCTAAAACTTATAGTTGTCCTGGCTGCACTTGGAGTGTGAAGTCGGGAAAAAAATTTTCCCAATTTTAAAAGTAAGTCGTCAAATTTCAAATACCCGACCATACCGTGGAAAACGAGTGCGTTTGATGCAATTTAAAATTCCTTCCCATCTTAATTACGGCAAATCAATTTTGTATTTAGCTTTTAGCATTTGACAAATTTTATCTTTTTTGGCACTTGATAGATGCTTCCAAATTACACGACAAAATTTTTATGTGTAATTCCGACCCTGGAGGTGAAATTCTCAAATGATTCCGGCAGGGTAGCTTCTTGCGCGGTTTCATCTTGACCGGAAAATAAAAAATAGACAACATCAAGAACGATTTTGCCATTTTTTGGATAACAGGTCTTTCCCAGCTTTTTCTAAAACAGCCATATTTAGATTAAATTTTGCTTCTAAGTCTTGGTCCGATGGGCCGTCTTCAAATACTGATAAATCATTAATTCCACCTCCTTTATAAAATGAGGTTAGATGATTTGAAAATTCATTCATAAAATTATTTTTATTAATTAAAATTTTATTTCCTTAGCACTGCCAAGAAGGCTTCTTGCGGGATGTCGACACGGCCGATTTTTTTCATTCTTTTTTTGCCTTTTTTCTGTTTGTTGAGTAATTTCATTTTCCGGGTAACATCTCCGCCATACAAATAGCCGGTAACATCTTTTCTCAAGGCGCTAATTGTTTCGCGGGCAACGACTTTACCGCCAATAGCAGCCTGAATGGCAACTTCAAACTGGTGTCTGGGTATAAGTTCTTTCAATTTTTCCACTAATTTTTTACCGTCTGTGGGGGCTACGGAGCGGTGCATAATAGCAGAAAGAGCCGGAACCGATTCCCCTGCGACTAATATATCCACCTTCACCAAGTCCCCTACCCGTTCTTCAATAAAATCATAATTTAAAGACGCATAACCCGAGGAAACAGATTTTAATTTATCGTAAAAATCTAAAATAATATTATTTAACGGCATTTCAAAATGCATATCCACGCGCGATGAGCCGATAAATTTAATATCTTTGGAAACCGCCCGACGTTGATTGGAAATTTCCATAATCGGCCCAATATATTCTTGTGGGGTTAAAACTTCCACTTTCATCCAGGGCTCGAAAATATCTTTAATTATAGACGGGTCAGGAAATTCTGCCGGATTATGGACATATAAATCTTTTCCGGAAGTAGTAACAATATGGTAAGCCACGGACGGGGCGGTTAAAACTAAATCTAAATTATATTCCCGAGTTAAGCGCTCCTGTACAATGTCCATATGGAGCAAGCCTAAAAATCCGGTTCTAAAACCAAAACCAATACTCGGAATATTTATAGGTTCAAATTCTAAGGCAGCGTCCGACAGCTTTAATTTTTCCATGGCATCACGCAAGACCGGATAATCGTCACCGCTAACCGGAAAAATAGTCGCATAAACCATCGGTTTAACGTGTTTGTATCCGGGGAGTTGCTTTACGTCAGTTTTGCGGTCAAATAATGTAACTGTGTCGCCAACCCGGGCTTTAGATACCTCGCGCAGTCCCGTAACAATATAGCCGACCTCCCCTGTTCTTATAGCATCTGCTTTTTCTTTTTGCGGGTGGAAATAACCCACTTCCAAACTTTCGGCCTGAGTTTGGCTACCGATCATAAAGATTTTTTGCCTGGGTAATAATTGCCCATCCATGGCGCGCACAAAAACTATCACACCGCGGTGGATGTCATACATGGAGTCAAAAATTAAACCGGTAAAGGGTTTGGTAAAATCACCCTTTGGCGGAGGAATGCGTTCAATCACCGCTTTAATTATATCTTCCACACCTTCGCCCGTTTTCCCGGAAGCGTACAAAATTTCTTCATCTTTAAAGCCAAAGACGGTTTTTAATTCGTCGGCAGTTTTTTGTCTATCAGAATTTGGTAAGTCAATTTTATTAACAACCGGAATGAGTGTTAGATTATGTTCAAGTGCCAAATATACGTTTGCCAGAGTTTGAGCTTCAATGCCTTGGGTTGAATCTACAACCAAAATTGCGCCTTCACAGGCGTTTAAAGAACGCGAGACTTCGTAAGTAAAATCCACGTGCCCGGGGGTGTCGATGAGATTTAAAATGTAAGATTTAAGATGTTCGCCTGCTGAGCCTTCTGATATATTTAATCTGTCATCTTTAATCTGATACTCCATCCGGACAGGTTGAAGCTTGATGGTAATACCGCGTTCACGCTCTAAATCCATGGTGTCCAAAAGCTGATCTTTCATTTCGCGGGAAGATACCGTATGGGTTACTTCCAAAAGCCTGTCGGCAAGGGTTGATTTGCCGTGATCAATATGAGCAATAATGCAAAAATTTCTTATTTGTGATAAATCCATAGTAATATAGTTTAGCTGTTTTTATGCAATTGGGAAAGCCTTAAATGACAGACTTTTTTCCAAACAGGTTTTTCAGTTGGGATAAACCCAAATAGTTTCCAACCGCATAAAACGCTGTGCCGGCCAAAACAAACGCCACCCCAGACTGAACAAGCAATCCCAAAACCGTATGAGTATCAACCAATGGCGCCAAAGCATATAAGGCACCATAACCAACAACCCCCATAATTAGCGACGAAATAATTACTTTTGTTGTTGAAACAAAAATTGAACTGTCAAAATTGTTCAAAGAAATTTCCGGGATAGTTGCCGAAATACGTGAACGCAAAATTATGTACAGCGTTGTTGCATTAAAAATTGCCGCAAGTGAAAAACCGGCCGCGATTCCCGGTGCGCCAAAATTTTTACCCAAAACAAAAGCTAGGGCAGAATTAATTAACATTGTTGAAATGCCGATGATCACCGGAGTTTTGGTATCCTGTCTGGCATAAAACCCCCTTGCCAGTAACGGACTAAGGCCCTGCGCGAATAAGGAGAGACTGAACATTCCCAAGGTGTTAAATGTTAAGATTGTGTCGTCCCAATTAAATTTACCTGCTCCAAAAGCCAAACGAACTATATGAGCACGGAATAATAAGATTAAAATAGTAAACGGAATCATAAAAAATAAAATTTGTGAGATAGCCTTACCCAAACTTTTTACAAAATCCGTTTCGTTTTTTTGACTGTAAAACTCCGACAATAACGGGAAAACTGCAATTGCGGTTGAAATAGCAAACACTCCCAAAGGTACCGCTTGGAGATTGTTGGCTAAGTTAAATACTGCGATTGAGCCGGAAGCTAAAACGGAACCAACCATTGAGCCAATAAGAAGGCTAATTTGAGAATTGTCCACGCCTAAGATTCTGGGTAAAAATAATTTCAAAACCTTTTTAATTGCCGGATCTTTCAAGTCCATAATCGCCTGCCAGGCGTAGCCAAAATGTACCGCCTCCGGGATTTGTACAAGCAAATGCAACAAGGCACCGACAATCACTCCCCAACCAAGTCCGTAAAGCCCGAATTTTGGGTACAAAAACAGTAAACCAAAGATAATTCCTAAGTTATACATCACCGGTGCCAAGTTGGCGATTATAAACTTTTTCTGCGAATTTAAAATGCTGGAAAAAATATTTGAAGCGGTAAAAATTATGGGTGTTAGTAATAAAATTTTGGTTAAAATTACAGTGTCGGCAAATTTTTGACCCTCAAAACCGGGCACGAGCAAGTGGGTTATGGGCTTGGCAAAAAAGATTAAGATTAAGCAAATTCCCGACATTAATAAAAATGAAAAGTTGAGAATTGAATTGGCAATTTTATAAGCCTTTTCTTTATCGGAAATTAATAATTCGGTGAAAACCGGTATAAAAGCAACAGACAATGTCCCCAAAATTAATAGGTTAAAAACCAGATCGGGGATGCGAAAAGCCGCGTAATAAATATCCAAGGTATCACCAGCCCCAAAATTACTGGCAAACAAACGGTCACGCACCAAACCCACAATTCGTGACATCAGTGCAAAAAAGCCGACAATTGTCGCGGCTTTAGATACACTAAAATGCTTTTCAAAGGTTTTAAGTTTCGTAATCATTTACTAGCGTTTAGTTAGGACCAGGCCCCAAAATAAGTCTTTGTCTAGTATTATATCAGATAATAAGTTGGATGTTTCGGTTTTTTCCGGATCGAAATTTTTCCAGGCAATATTCCTACCTGAAAAAAGCAAACTCCATGTAAATTTTTGTGGGGTTTGTCCAATCTGTTTTTGAATCAATAAACTATAATTATCAATTTCCCCAAGCTTAAACGGGAGTTGGTAGACAATTTTTATAATCCGAGACTCCCCACCCTTTACACTAAGCCAATTTCCAAAGAATGTTTTATTTGCTTCTTGCCCAATGGTTGTTCCGGAAAGCACATCACGAAGAGAGTTTTTCTCCCATTCATTTACTCCGGAGTCGATTTTATAATTTAAATTATCCGGAAACTCCAAATTTTTATAATCAAACCCTAAGACGCTAATTAGTTTACTGTCTTTTGGTACAAAGATTCTTATAAAACTGGTATTTTTTGTACCTTCTAAATCCGGAAGTTTGTTGGTTCGGGTAATTGTCAACTCATTAATAATACTGCCGTCACCTGCAATACTTGTTTGAAGTTCATTTTTTTGCTCAATATACAAATCACTTTTTGTTCCTCCTAGGTTGCTGGAAACCACGGATAAATAATCACGTTCGGTATTTAAAATTCCACCTTCCCAATGGAAAGATTCCAACCCGTTTTGTAGTTCCGGATCTTTAGCATACAATACAATTTGTTTTTTGCTTAAATTGTCCTGGAGTGATTGAATAATTTGTGGCCACGCACTTTTATCCGCCTCACTTAACTTTTGTAAAAGTAAGGGTACTAAATCTGCCAGAATTTGCTTAGGTGCGCTAATTGGAGAATTTTCGTCTAATGTTGTAGCTACCTGCGTTTGTTCAATAAAATTATCGGCCGTTAAAATCAGTCCGTAATGAGGTAAGGGCACCGGACCGGTTATTTTAAGCCAATCAATAATTAAATTTGGGGTCATCGCGACGACCAAGTCCGGCGTTTCCCCGCCTTCTTTTTCGTAAAAATTACTTATTGTCTTGGCTGTTTGTGGAAAATCGGCGAACCAGTTACTGTCCCGCATATACCATTTGGTGTTGACGTTTAAAATAGGATTAGGCGGTTTAATGTTTTCAGCCAGCTGGCCGTCAAGATCATAAATACTGCTAACTTTTATGTTTAAAATTTTACCGTTTTTAATTTTCAGATTGCCAAAAGTGCCAATAAATCCGCCTGAAGCTCGCAATTCATTGTTGTTTTCAAACAACACAAGCACATTTTTTTCTCCCAAGGCCAAATTTTTCGTTAAATTATATACGCCGGAGAAATTATTCAGAGCAAAGGATAAAATATCAAGCTGGGATTTTAATTGCTCAAAATTTTGCCTGTTTGATTTTGGGATATTATCGCTGTTTATTTCGGCAACTATTTTTTGTGCCGAAACAACCTTATCGAGAGCTTGGGCAAGGCCATCACTGATGTTTCTCAAAAGTTCTTCGGTTGGCCTGTCCCCTGCTGAAATTCCGCTTGCGCTTAATGAAATTTGATCCAAATCTTTTTGTAAAGAAATAAATTTTGTCCCGGCTTGTGATATTAAACCGGCGGCTTTTATTAGCCTGTCCGCATCCTGTTTTTGCGGGAGAAAATTTAGGACCAGAGCAAAACTTTTATTTGCTTCGTCAAGTTGCTGACTGCCTCGGTTAAAGGTTGAGTAAGCCTTGGCAAAGGCGTTTTCCGCGCCAACCGCATCTTGTTTAACCAAAGAGTCTTTCGCGCGCGATAAATAAAAATTTCCTACAAGAGCGGTCTTTAAAATTTTATTTTTTACATCCAAACCTTTTGCCACTAAATTGAGCGACTGAATAGTCAGAACTCCGGCAGCGGTAATTATAAAAAATACCAAAAACGATCGGGCAAATTGTTTGCTAAAAATTAAATTGAATCTCTTCGGAAGATTTTTGTAGGTTACAAGCATGTCATTCTTAATGGCAGAAAAAATACCTAATACGGCTTTGAAAATCAGGTTACCTGTATGGAAACAGGTTTTAAATACAACATTTTTAAAAAAACTTGGGAGATTAATAACCGCCAAGCCGACGAAATAAAATAATCCGAATATGACATTAAAAACTTTTTTCAACCGGCTTTTTTTTATTTTTTCTGCCGAAAAACCGGCAAATATAAAATTCTGCTTGTGAATATAAATTTTAATTTTTCGTTGTTTGGACATGATGCTCTTTTTTAGGCTTTAACTTTTGGGGAAAAAACGGAAATGTTTAATAAAATACCAACCGCAGCCAAGTTGGCAATTAGTGCCGAACTTCCGTAGGAAAAAAAAGGTAAGGGAATTCCGGTTAAAGGCAGTAACCCTACAATGGCCCCGATGTTTATTGTTGCCTGCAGAGTTATCCAAGCTGTTATACCAAATGCCGTCATTCGACCAAAAGTGTCAGGAGCATTCTTGGCAATTTGTATACCCTTAATTAAAAAAAATGCGAATAGCACAATAACCCCAATTGCCCAGATTAACCCCAACTCTTCGGAAAGCACTGCAAAAATTGAATCAGTCATCACCTCCGGCAAATAGCTGTGTTTTTGGCGGGATAACCCGTAGCCAAAACCCCACAACCCTCCCGAGCCGATAGCTAATAACGCTTGGTTAATTTGATAGCTTATGCCTTTTGGGTCAAGCGTGGAATCAAAAAAAGTTGCAATTCGACGCACTCTGTAAGGCTCCAATTTAATTAACGCATATAGGGAAAGGACTCCGGCGCCTGCGCTGTAGATAACATATTTCCACGGCACTCCTGCCACCAGTAACATAAAAAACGCCACCAATAAAAGTACCAGCATAGTTCCCAAATCCGGCTGCCATAGAATCAGTGCCGCAAACAAACCGACAATTAGTAAAGACGGCAATAACCCAAAATAAAAGTCATTTAAGGAGGCTCTTTTTTTATCTACCCAAGAGGCTAAATAAAAAATCATCACCAATTTGGCTAATTCTGCGGGTTGGAAAATTATCGGCCCGATATGGATCCAGCGGGTCGCTCCCCCGGAAGAAAAGCTTAAACCCGGAATTTTAACCAATGCTAACAATAGCAAACTAACAAAAATTAACAGGGGTAAATATTTTTGCCAAATATGGTAGTCAATTTTACTACAAACATACATTGCAAGAAGCCCCAATCCCACGCCATACGTTAATTGATGCAGAATATAATAAGTGGTATTGCCAAAATTATTAAAGGAATTAACCGTGGATGCCGAATACAAAACCGCCAAACCGTATGCCAGCAAGGCAAATACGGTAAGTAAAAGTGAGTAGTCTAGACCTTTATTTTTTATCTTTGTAGTTTTCATTATAAAATTGTTGAACCAAGCCTTTAAATTCTTCTCCTCTAACCTTGTAGTTTTCAAACCAATCAAATGAGGCACAGGACGGGCTAAGTAAAACTACATCGCCACTTTGAGCAATTTGTTTAATTTGGTCAAAGACTTCTGATAAATTTTTTGCGCCCTCAATTAATTGTCCTGTATAGTTTTTTTCTAATAGTCTTTTTAAATGATCAGCTTCCGTACCAATTAAAATAAAGGCTTTTATATTTGAGGCTTTGACAATACAATCCGTTAGTTCGGTAAAGTCAGAATTTTTTGACGAACCCCCCAAGATAATTATCTCGGGTTCAATAAAAGCATTTATCGCGGCAATTGCAGTTTCCGGAGTGGTTGAAAATGAGTCATTGTAAAATTTTATACCATTTTTATCCGCCACAAATTCCAGGCGGTGTTCCAGTCCCTTAAATTCACGTAAAATATCTTTTATTGACTCATCAGCACAACCGGCAGATTTTGCCACGAGTACAGATGCGCAAACATTTTCATAATTATGAGCACCGCGAAGTTGGAGTTCGGAAATCGGAAATCGGAAATCGGAATTTGAGATAATAATCTCACCATCTTTAACATAACAGCCTTCTTTTACTTGATTTTTTCTACTAAAATAGAGTTTTTTCGCTTTTGATATTTTTCCAATTTTTTTAGACGGTTCAAAGTCGTCATTAATAATTGCAAAATCTTCGGCAGTCTGGTACTTAACTATCGCTTCTTTAGCTTTTCTATATTCGTCGACACTGGCATGGTAATCCAAATGCTCGCTGGTGGTCATTAACACCACCCCAATATGCGGACTTTGTTTTAAATCCTGTAATTGAAAACTCGAAAGTTCATAGACCACCCAATCATCAGCTTTCAAATTATCTAGTATTTCAAAAGGCTGGACTTTACCTATATTCCCTGTAAGAAATATTTTGATATTTGAAATTTGTGATTTGAAATTTAACTTTAATATCTCTGATATTAAAGTTGCTGTCGTTCCTTTTCCTTTTGTGCCCGTAACACCGATTATTTTTGCAGGACAATTTTCAAAAAACCACTTTGTTTGGGAAGTTACTTCGAGTTTACTTTTGTCTCCAACGGCGCTATTGATATCGGCAAGTTTGACTCCCGGGCTACGAAACGCAACTTCAAAACCTTTCAACTCTAAAAAAGTCTCAGGGCCGAAGATAAAGTTAACCCCGAGTGACTTTATTTCTTTTTGCTTATTAGCCGACCACAGATCCCAAGGTTTTCGATCAAACAGCGTTGGCTTAATCCCGTGCTTTACCAAGTAAGAGGCAATGGCTTCCCCCTCCACCCCGTAACCCAAAACCGCAACAAGTTTGTTTTGCAAATCATTGATTTCCATATTTTGAGTCAAGCAGTGGTTGATTATTGTCAATTTATTTTACCATATTTATACTAATTATCATAATTTAAAACAAGCGATAGCCTATAAAGGCTCCGCTTGTTTTAAATTATATAAGTAAACGCAAATTACAAGCTTAATTGATTTGCCATTCTGTTTGAAACAATGCCTGCCTTAGTTGCTGCTTGATCGTATTTGTTAGCAGGAACAACTTCACCCATTTTTAATCCCCAAGAATTAAATATTTCCATACTTGGAATGCCTGCCCGCTTATTATTCATCATTATGTATATGGTTCCGCGATCGTTAATCAGAGTTCCGTCGGAATGAGCAACTTCGGAGCTATTAATTGTCGCCACACTGATCATAAAGGAAGTATCTCCGGGTTCGGCGTTTGCGAAGGAATAACCCAAACCTAAAAAAGCCTGGGCTGAAGCAAAGCCAGTCCTCATTCCATTTGTAATTAAATAAATAGTACCTTTGTCATTAATTAATGAGCCGTTTCTAGGACGTATATAACTAGTAACTGCGCTATTGGAACCTGACGGTGTGTAAGAAGACAAAGGCAATGCCATGTCACCGCTATTTGCCGGAATCACATCTGACCAGTGATTAAATCCGTAGGATAAAAACGCACCTGCTGATGTATAAGGGTAGCGAACGCCATTCTCAATTCTATATACCGTGCCATCTGGCCCAGATATGTTGGAATAATCGGCATGAGCTTGGCCTGTAGATACATTAACATTTGAATTCACTGTGGCCGGATTTATTTTTAAAGAAAAGGTTTTTTCAAAGTCCAGAGTGTGAATTGTATTGAATACTTTTATCGTTAGAGCTGAATTTCCAGCTTGGGTCGGCGTTCCGGATAAATCAAGATGGTAATAACCGTTTGAGTCTTTAGTTCCGGTACCATAAATTTCAGTTTGATAGCCCGCGCTGGCATTTGCTAGTGTTATGCCTTGGGGCAAATATGAAACAGTAAAATTTGGGCTCATCTCGCCATTTGAGCTGACCTGGATGCTTATAAAATATGGCTGTCCGACAGTCCCACTTGGCATAGTTTGTGTGATAAAACTTGCCGCTGTGGGCATAGATGACTGTTGTACTAACACCGAATAATTTTGATAAATATCAAACGTGTGAGTAGTATCAAACAGGTAGGCTTGAATATTGAAAGTCCCTGTCTGAGTCGGCGTACCGGTTAAATCGATATAATAATAACCGTCACCGTCTCTTTGGTTTAAAGCATAAATAGTATTTGTATACCCGGCACTGGAATTAGCCAAGCTAACTCCCGGCGGCAAATTGGAAACATCTACGTTTGGACCGTAAGAGCCGTCGTAGAAGAATTTAATTCTGGCAGAATACGGCTGGTTGATTGTGGGGCTTGTTATACTGGGTGTGATGTTGCTCACACTTGCGGCAAACGACACACCTTGAAAACCAAATAGAATACCGACTAACCCCAGTGTCGCACAGACTACTAGCAATTTTTTCATATATTTTTATGATTAATATTTTAATTAAGTTAATTATATAGGACTTACGCTTTTGAGTCAATTTCGAGGCAAAATGCGAGGATTTTTGCCTGCCTGCCGGCAGACAGGGAGACGTAGTCAGACTACGTTGATAAAAACCACAGCATTTTAACGAAGAAATTGGCCAAAGTCATTTGTAGACTCCGGCTCTGTCGGGTATAAAGTGGTAAGAGCGTAAGTCCTGTTTTAGTATCTTTCGGGATAAAAAAACATGACGGATGCAATAAAAATAATTCTAAAAATTATTCCTGAAATAGAAAAATATTTTATTCAAGGCTGAATTCCATAAGGTCAAAATCAATTGACCGGCGGTGGCCGGCATGCCATGCGATGGCTGTACCTCCGACCAGTCTGAAATCCTTGTTGAAGGCTTTGACTATTGGCAGAAGCGCGGTTTGTTCTTTTGTCAGTATTTCCTTATGCATTTTGGCGTGCATGCTTATTAAAATATAGATTGAAATATTGAATGATTTCGGGTCGGTAATTTTGGCGTCCCATTTTAGAAGGTATAGATTTTTCCCTAAAAATTTCGGCGGTTTTTTTCATTCCCAAAATTTTTATCATTTCCTGTACGTCATCCCAATCGCCGTAATTTAAAACATGCTCAACAATTGACTCCTCGTTGAGCTTTCCTAAATCTTTTACGTACCATACTAAATATGGCCTTTTTTTATAAATTGGTGGATGTTCATAATTTTATTATTAGGATTTACGCTTTTGAGACAATTTCGAGGCAAAATGCGAGGATTTTTGGAGATGTAGTCAGACTACGTTGATAAAAACCACAGCATTTTAACAAAGAAATTGGCCAAAGCCACTTGCAGACTCCGGCTCTGCCGGGGTTAAAGTGGCAAGAGCGTAAGTCCTAATTATACCATATTTTCAGCCTTTTCTCAAGGTATAGCCCGGCAATTGACCGGTAAGTTTGCCGCTCGCAACGGCGGCTTTGCCGTTTACAAATACGTAGTCAATGCCGACTGTAAACTGGTATGGATTTTCGTATGTAGCCATATCTTTAATTTTTAAGGGGTCGAAAATAACTAAATCCGCAAAATTCCCTATTTTAATTTTTCCGCGTTTGCTAAGGCCGATTTTTTTTGCCGGTCCGGAGGAAAGTTTTTTTATTGCCGCTTCCAAAGAAAGCTCTTTTTTATTTAAGGATGAGTGCAAAAATTTACCCGAAGTGCCAAAACATCTCGGGTGTACCAGCTTTCCGCTATAAACTGCCGGAAACCCGGCACCGTCAGTACCTATAAATGATAATGGATGCAAAACTAATTTATTAACCTGTTCCTCGTTTAAGTTTTTTTCAAAAACCAAAACTTCACTGCCTCCATTTTCAATAATACTTAAGATTGCCTGTTCGGAGGAAGTCCCTAAATTTTTTGCCACCTGTCCGATGGTTTTGCCCACAAAACTTAATTTACTGGCGGTTGAAGCTATTTGCATTGAGGAAAACTTTACCCCCAAGTTATTTAAATACATTAAAATTTTATTTTTTTGCACCGGGTCCGCAAAATGTTTCAGCATAATTTTCCGCCCGCCTTCAATTGCCCATTTTGGCAAATAAGAATAAAGCGCCTGCCAGATTGTATCGTAAGGGTAAACATCAAAATGCACATTAGTGCCCTGGTGGTAGGCAGTTTCAATTAATTCTGTTGCCTCGGCAAATTTTGGCCAATTAAGTTCGTTGCGAACTTTTAAATGCGAGATTTTTAAGTTTACTTGGGTATTTTTAGCAATATCCAAAGCTTCATCTATGGCTTCTACCAATTCACTTCCCTCACTGCGTAAATGAATGGAAAACAAGGCGTCATTGGCTTTTAAAATTTTAGCCAGCTCATACAATTCCAATTCGGAAATTATAATTTCGTGGGAGTAAGACAGTCCGCTGGAGAGACCAAATGCGCCATTCTTTAGACCTTCTTCAAGAACTAATTTGAGTGCGTCAATTTCATTTTGCTCTAAGGAGCGGACTCTGTCTCCCACAATCGCCCGCCTTAATGTGGAATAACCAATCATGCTGGCAATATTGCAGGAGAATTTTTTCGCTGACAAGGTATCTAAATATTCACTGAAAGATTGCCAATTAATATTTGCGGCATCCAAGTTATGCCACTTTTGCACCGAAAGCAAAGCCTCATTACTTAAGAGAGGTGCGAGGCTGGCCCCGCAATTCCCGGTTAAAATAGTGGTGTAACCTTGAGTAATTATGCTATCCAGCGAAGGGTTATCGAATAATTGCCAGTAGCTGTCGCTGTGATTTTGAGGATCAACAAAACCCGGCGCTAAAACTTTTCCTTTGGCGTCAACAACATTTTGTGCAGAGGAAGTTATTTCCGACGCAATATTTACAATCTCATCATTTTGCACCGCAACATCTAAAATTTTTGGCGACTCTCCGCTACCGTCA
>JBBRWU010000024.1:0-12154 GCA_038249015.1 Candidatus Doudnaibacteriota bacterium
ATTTTGGTTTCTTCCCCGCGGTAAATATTTCGCCCAAGCAGTACGCCTTCTTTGGGCAAATTCACGGGTGGCGGCGCTTTTTTGGAAACCAACCACTTAATATTCGGGGTTTCAATATACGGCGTGGGCAAATGCCAAAGCGAAGATATTTCTTCGGTATTTAAAATAGCACTACCTTTTTCCCGAAAGACGCGAAAAATATAATCTTTTAAAATGTCATTTTTGTCGCGCTTTTTCGGCCTTAAACCGTTAAACGGCGGCATATTGTATTGCAAATACGAGGCCAATAAATTCCGCATATGAGAACCGGCATTACCGGGAATATTAGAAGAAGTTAACAGTCTAATATTAACTTTATAACCCGGGCGACTGGCTTTTTCTTCCAGTTTTTTTACAATTTCCTGTTGCATTGGCGTAAGCTGAATGGCCGAGGCGTAGCCGGATAAATCTTTATGCGCGTGAGAGGGTTGATAATTTTGATTTTGCCCGCCGCCAAAAGCCAAACCTTTGCCCACACTGCGGGCAAAACCAATCAGCATTTGATAAAGGTGCCCCTTCTCCACCATTTCCGGATTTTTCCCCTGCTGAATTTCCAAAGCCATTTTGCGCGGGCGATATTGCCAAGACTGTCCGGCCGGACTAATAATATATTGAATAACCGCGGCCTCATTTTCCTGTAACTTGCTCATGGCGTTGGTTAAAGCGTTTAACGGGTCGGTCTCCGTAGTTTTATAAGTACGTAACGGGTAAACATATTTTTTACTTAACTGTAATTCTTCCACTTCAATCTGCGCGCCTTTAAAAAACGGGTTATAACCTTTAACCTGTTCAATAAACGCGTGCGGATATTGCGCCTGAATTTGCTTTTCCACCAACTGCTGTAAATCTCTGGGACAATTCACATAAAAACTAATTTTTTTGTCCGTGCAGGCAATTTCAAAACTGTAATAATCTTTACCCAACAACCAACCCTTATTTTTTCCGCTTTCAGAAAGCGTGGCAAACAACTGCTCGGCCACGGCAATCAACTGTTTTTTTTCTTCTTCACTTTTCGGCCGTTGCTCATCCTTTTCCGGACTGCCGTCTTTAGGCATTTGAATTTCTAAAAATACCCAATCTTCAATTCTGGGAATTATGTGCTTGGTGTGATAAAGGTGGCGCTTGAAGTAATAAAAAAAGACAGCTGCAAAAACAGCTATCAATCCGAGCAAAACCAATACCGCAATTGTAATTGTGTCTAATTCAAGAGGCATTTATCCAGCACCTTTTACCCAGCCGTCTTTTTAATAATTTGATATTTAAAAATGTGCTGGATTTATTTTTGTTTTCAACTTAATTTTTGTTAGGTGGTATTGTTGGATCCAAGTGGCTACGTCTGATACCATACAAACTATCCACAAAATCAGCTACCCCATCCGGGTTATTAACAATCACTTCAGTCGATGCGCCACCATTCAACATATTTAAAGCTTTCTCTAAAATTTCTTTACGAACATCAGCAACCCCTTTATTAGTTTCAGCTAACTGGTCCAAAACAACCCCCCCCTTTTGTAATTCTGAAGTTGGACTAACATCCATTAATATATTTTCTCCGGAGCCACCCTCTCTCATGTTACCTATTAGAGAAGCTTCTTTTACATCCGGTCTCTCAGCAATAACTTGATTTCTGGCGGCATCTAAAATCATTTTCCAATCCTCAACAGACACACCCTCTGGACGACCAGAAAGACCATCGTTACCTGATTCAGGTTTATTTATTTTAATTACTTCGCCTGTAAGTTTGCTCATAAATATATACATTATTATACCACAAATTCATTAAACACAACCTATTATTGTACACCTTTTTTAAACTTTTGTCAAACCCTGCCTTGTTTTGTCCATTTTTGTTCCAGTTTCCTTATGCTTGGCTCGTCAAAGCCGAAATGATGACCAATTTCGTGCCAAACTACCCGGCGGACCAAGTTAGCAATTATTCGATCTTGTTCACCGGCCGGCAGGCCCTGAGCCTGTTGAACGGGTCGAAGGGCAAAATGTTCTATGGTCCCTTTCCAAATAGTAATTTTATCCGGCAAAGTTGGGTTTACTCCATAGCTTGACCCGCGGTGCAGTTGCGACACACCATGATACAGACCAAACAAAGAATTATTCGGCGATTCCCCTTCCTCCATAACAATTTCCACATTGTTAAGTTTCTCCCGAATTCTTTCCGGCAACGCTTCCACGGCCTGAGTAATTAAATTTTCAAATTGTTGGTTATCCATAAAAATTCACTTAGCACAATTTTAACGGCCGTTAAAATCGTGCTATTGCTTTTGTACTTTTAGATTAGGCGCCACTGTGCCATTCTGGCCTTGATACTGCTTTTGGGATGGTTGATTAATTTCCGATGTTAATTCGGTAAAAGTCAACATAGCAATTGCCAGCTTATTTTTTAAAACCAAATTAAACGGGCTATGATTTTTAATTTCCAAAACAACAGTCTTGGGCTCTTCGTAATTGCCGTCAACAATGGATGACGTGCAGTGAATTGCCAAACCCAAGCGCGCTACCGTGCTCCTGCCTTCTATGTGGCAAACAATATTACGGGGCACTTGGAAAACCTCGTAAGTCGTACCCAAGACAAACTCTCCGGGCTTTAACATATACCCGGATGCGCCGATCTCCAATTTGTCAAAAAGCTCATCGTAGGAATTTTCAAAATCCACTGTCTTGCCGGATTTTGGAATTAAAAGCTCTTTTCCTAAATGCAGACGAATGCCCGTGGGGCGAATATTTTTCATATCAAATTCAGGCAAAATTGTTATTTTACCTGCGCCGATATACTCGCTAATGGTTTTGTCGGAAAGTATCATAAATTTTAAAACCTGCCAATATTATGGCAGGTTTTTGATGATTGGTAAATTCGATTATCGCCGATAAATCGGCGCGCTACATCTGCGCTATCTGATTATTGTCTGCGTATCTGTGAAATCAAGTATTATCTGTATCCAATACCCTCTCCCCGCCTGCTGGCGTGGCGAGGGGAAAAAGATATTCGCGTCAGCGAATTCTAAAACCCTTCATAGTCATGCATGGTCAGCTGGGCTTCAATTTTCTTGATAATTTCAATTACCACGGAAACCACAATGAGCAGACCGGTACCGCCAATTGTCAGCGCTTGTGTGCCGGTAAATTGCTGCAGAATTAACGGCAAGACAGCAATTAAAGCCAAAAAGAACGCACCGGCTAAAGTAATTCTGTTAAGCACCATACTAAGGAAATCGGCTGTTTGTCCGCCGGGACGAAGACCCGGAACAAACCCGCCATTTTTTTGCACATTTTCCGCAATTTCCTGAGGATTAAATACAACGGCAGTGTAAAATAAGTAAATGCCATAATTAACAGAAAATAGGTTACCCCGTAAAATACCCCTTGAGAATTAAACAAGGCGATGGTTTTGTTTGCCAAACCGGCTAATAGTTCAGACTTTGCGCCTACAAAAAACTGGGCTATCATTGCCGGAAAAAGCATTATGGAGATGGCAAAAATAATCGGGATAACACCGGCTTGGTTTAAACGTAAAGGTAAATGAGTGTTTACGCCACCAAAAAGCTTGTTACCACGCACCCGCTTGGCATAAGCAATAGGGATATTTCTCTGCGCTTCGGTAACCAAAACCACTCCGGCAATCACAATTAAAATCATGGCAATAAAAGCCAAAACCAAGGGCAATTTAGAAGAGTCATACCAACTGGTTAAAAACCCTAAGTTGGCGGGAATTTGGGCAACAATACCGGCAAAAATGATCAGGGAAATACCGTTACCAATATCAAACTCCGACATAATTTCCCCCAACCACATCATAAGCATAGTTCCGGCGGTAATGGAAAGCAGGGTTAAAAACCATTGGAAAGGAGTAAATACTCCTAAAATTGCGGCACCACCCTGGCTTTGTAATAAACGGATTGTGCCAAAACCTTGCAAAGCCGCCAAAGGAATTGACATATAGCGCGTATATCGATTAATGGTCGCCCGACCGGCTTCTCCGCCTTCTTTTTGCATTTCTGATAAGGAAGGAATAACAATAGTTAACAGTTGCATAATAATAGAGGCTGTAATGTACGGACCTACACCAAGCATAACAATGGAGAAATTGGTTAAGCCGCCGCCGGAAAAAATGTCCAACATACTAAAAAACTGACTTTGGGCCAATAAAGCTTTTAGCCCGCTAACATTTACCCCGGCAATCGGAATATGCGCCAAAATTCTGGTTAATAACAAAAGACCCAGCACAATTAAAATTTTGTTGCGTAGGTCTTTAGTTTTCCAAATAAGGGAAAGTTTGTTCATATTTGAGTTTTTTATAATTTTAAAGTTTCAAAGTTTTAACTTTCCCCTCTTGATGAACTTTTAACTTGATAACTTTATAAACTAAGTTAGCGTACTGTACCGCCGGCTTTTTCCACGGCTTCTTTTACGGAAGCCGAAGTAAGCAGGCTCACGGTTAATTTCTTTTTAATTTCGCCTTTTAAGATTTTCACTTTTGTAACGGCCGGGTCAACCAAGCCTTTATCTTTTAAAGTCTTTAAGGTAACAATATCACCATCGGCAAAAACATTCAACTTAGAAAGACTCAAGGGGTAAGCTTTGCGATTTAGGGCCGTAAAACCTCTGGATTTAGGAAATTGTCTAACCAATGGCTGGCGTCCACCTTCAAAAGTGGCCGGCATTTTGCTATGACCGGTTCTGGCAGTCTGACCTTTTCCACCACGAGTAGAATAAGTACCTTTACCGCTTCCCAAACCGCGTCCCACTACCTTACGGCGATGTACGGATTTCGGATTTTTCTTAAGTTGATGTAATTTAAGCATAAATGATAGATTAGGAATTACTATTTGCGCAATAAGGCAAGCTTCTCTTTGCTCTTCATTTTTGAGAAAGCCGCGAAAACCGCTTTAACGTTATTAACTTTGTTGTTAGAACCCAGCATTTTGCAAACAATATTTTTAACTCCGGATAATTCCATAACAGAACGAACGGCTCCGCCGGCAATAACACCGGTACCGGGTTTGGCAGGTTTAAGCATTAAACTGGAAGACTTGTATTTAACATTCAAGCCGTGAGGGATGGTTTCGTTAACCAGCGGTAAAGTGATCATATTCTTTTTGGCGGCGTTAACAGCCTTGTTTACGCTTTCAGAAACGTCAGCGCCTTTTTTCAGGCCCATGCCGACTTTTCCCTTGCGGTCACCAATAACCACGAGTGCGCGAAAACGCATTCTTTTTCCGCCGGCCACAACACGGGTAACTCTTTTGACCTCCACAACTTTCTGGTCAAATTCGCTTTTTTCGCGTTCGCCTCCCCTATTTGAGCTTCTTCGTCTTTTTTCCATATCTTTATCTTTACTAAATACTAATTGATACTAATATACTAATCTTAAATGTTTTAAATCTTTAAAAGCAAGAATTCGTATGTTTGTACAAATTCGTACTTCGTAAAATTTTTAAAATTCTAGTCCGCCTGCTCTTGCACCTTCGGCTAAGGCTTTTATTCTCCCGTGGTAGGCAAAACCTCCGCGGTCAAACTTTACTGCCTTAATACCCTTGGCAATGGCCTTGCTGGCAATGGCTTTACCCACTTCCGTAGCCAATTCAGACTTTTTACCTTTAGTCTTTACTTCCAAACTGGAAGCTTGAGCTAAAGTTTTACCGGCCTCGTCGTCTATAAGCTGGGCGTAAATATGACGATTAGCTTTAAAAACAGACAATCTGGGATGAGTTTCTTCGCCGGAAATCCTGCTACGTACTCGGGAATGACGGATGGTTCGTTTTAAAATTTTATGCTTCTGTTGGTTCATAGAATAATTTAAAATTAAAAAATTAAAAAATCAAAGTGTAAAATTGTGGTATCCCTTGCGGGACTTCTATTTATAGTTTTCCGCCCCCGGCGGAATCAATAATTTTCCATTTTGATATTTACATTTTGCTCTTTACCTACTTGCCTCCGCCGACAACTTTAACAACTTTACCGGCTTTGCGAATAACTACTTCATCGCTATATTTAATTCCTTTACCTTTATACGGTTCCGGTTTTTTCAGCTCTCTAATTTCAGCGGCAAACTGCCCAACCTGTTGTTTATCCGGTCCGGAAATGCTGATGGTGTTTTTATCAACAACTACGGTTATACCTTTAGGAATTTCCACTTCAACGGGATGAGAGAAACCCAAAGCCATAACAATTTTTGTACCTTGTATGGCAACTTTAAAACCAACGCCAATAACTTCCAATTTCTTTTCAAAACCTTTGGTAACGCCGTCAACTAAATTCTGAATTAAGGCCCGGAATAAACCCCACAAAGCTTTTTCGCTTTTGTTATTCTTATTCTTAACGTCAACTAGAATTTCTGTTGCGCTTACGGTAACTTCCACTTTCGGATGCACAGCCAAAGTTAAAGTGCCCTTAGGGCCGGTAACGGTTAAGGTCAATTCATTTTTTTCGGCTTTAACGCCGGAAGGAAGCACTACTGGTTTTTTTCCGATTCTACTCATATAGTTTTACTAAATACTAATTGATACTAATCGTAAATAATTTAAATGCTTTTGAAAGTTAGAATTCGTATACCTGCCTGCTCCTCGAGTCTGAGCCTCGGAGTAAAAGACCGGTAGGCAGGTTCGTACAAATTCGTACTTCGTAAAGTGCTACCAAACCTGACACACAACTTCTCCGCCGGTGCCGGCTTTTCTGGCTTGCTTGTCGGTCATTAATCCTTTGGAGGTAGAAACTACTGTTACACCATAGCCGTTATTTGTGCGGGGCAACTTGTCAGCCGGTAAATAAATTCTTTGACCCGGCTTGCTTACGCGTTTAATGCCTGCAATTACCGACTCTCCGGCTTCCGAGTATTTCAAATTTATCTGAAGCATCTTATGCTGTCCGTCCAATTCGCTTACTCCGGCAATAAAACCTTCTTTAAACAGCAACTTAGCCAGGTTTTCTTTAAACTTGGAGAACGGCAAAACCAGCTCGGCTTTTTGAACCGTGCTTGCATTGCGAATGCGTGTTAACATGTCAGCGATTGGGTCTGTGTACATAGATGTAACTAATAATTGATGATTGATAACCGATAACTTACACCAAGATAATTGTTATAAGTTATTAATTCTTTGTTATAAGTTTATTAAACTACCAACTGGCTTTTACTACACCGGGGATTTCCCCTTTACTGGCCAGTTCTCTAAAACAAATTCTGCACATATTGAAATCTCTCATATAGCCGGCTTTGCGTCCGCATTTCCAGCAACGCCTAACTACCCGGCTTGAGAACTTGGGGTTTTTAAGGCTTCTTAAAGATTTTACGATTTGTGCTTGTGTGGCCATAATACTTTCTTCTGATCAGTTATTTTTTAAAAGGAAAGTTCATTAACTTAAGTAATTCTCTTGCAGGCTCATCTTTGCGGGCGTTGGTAACAATAGAGATTTCCATTCCAAAGATATTTTCCAAAGATTCTGAAGAAATTTCCGGGAATACCAAATGTTCTTTTAAGCCCAAATGATAATTACCGCGTCCGTCAAATCCGTCTGCAGAAACACCCTGGAAATCGCGGACTCTGGCTAAGCTGACATTAATTAGTTTATCCAAGAAACTATACATCTTATGACCTCTTAAAGTACAGAATACACCGACAATCTGGTTTTCTCTGACTTTAAATCCGGCAATGGACTTTCTGGCTTTAGATCTTACCGGCGCTTGACCGGTAATCTTTGTTAAGTCCTCGACCAGCTGATCAATTTTTTTCTTGTCTTCTTTAATCTTGCCAACACCGACATTAACAACCACTTTAAGAATTTTCGGCACTTCCATAACATTCTTAAAGCCGAATTGCTTTCTTAAAGCCGGAGCGATTTCCTTATTATATTTTTCTTGTAATCTTTCCATATCTTTACTAAGTACTAATTGATACTAATATACTAATCTTAACTATTAAATAATCTTTGGAAGCAGGAATTCGTATATTCGTACAAATTCGTACTTCGTAAAGTTATACTGCCTTACCGCTGGCTTTCGCCACTCTCTGCTTACTGCCGTTTTCTAAAAAAGTATAACTGATTCTGGAAGCCTGCCCGGAGTTGGGGTCAAGCAACATTACTTTAGAAACCGGAAACGGAGCAAAGAAAGTAATTTTTTTACCCGGCTTACCCGCTGTTTTAGAGCGTTCAAACTTGGTATGCAGGTTAACATTTTCAACCGTAATTTTACCCAGCTTAGGTAAAACTTTAATGATCTTCCCGGTCTTACCTTTATCTTTACCGGAAATAACTTTTACGGTGTCACCGGTCTTAATTTTTAATCTGTTATTATTCATATCTTTACTAAGTACTAATTGATACTAATATACTAATCTTAACTATTAAATAATCTTTGGAAGCAGGAATTCGTATATTCGTACAAATTCGTACTTCGTAAAGTGTTATATGACTTCCGGGGCTAATGATATAATCTTTTTAAATCCGTCTTCATAGTTACCTTTTGCTTTTTCACGAATTTCTCTCGGGATGGGTCCGAAAATACGAGTGCCTTTTGGTTCGCCTTTTTCTTTATCTACAATTACTCCGGCGTTTTCATCAAAACGAATGTAGGAACCGTCTTTTCTGCGCATCTCTTTACGTAAGCGAACAATTACCGCGTGAACCTTATCACCCTTTTTTAAAGAGGAATTTGGAGCCACCTGTTTAACGGATCCGGAAATAACATCACCAATACGGGCGAAACGATTGCTGTTTTTGCCGTTTACCGAAAAGACATTAACGATTTTCGCGCCGGTGTTGTCTGCTATTTTAATCCAGGATCTTACTTGTAACATAATAGATAGTTTATCAAGTTATAAAGTTTATAAAGTTTATAAAGTTACTGCGGTCCACTTGATGAACTTGATAACTTTATGAACTTGGAATTAGTTGGCTTTGCCAACAACTTTAAATTTCTTTTCGCGACTCATAGGTCTAATAGATTCAATTACAACCTTGTCCCCTGTTTTGTACTCGTTGTTCTCGTCATGAGCCTTATACCTTTTGGAAATTGTATAAGCCTTCTTGTATTTAAAATGCCGTTTGCGGATATCAACCTTAACAACAACGGTCTTGTCCATTTTATCGGACACGACTATGCCTGTTAACTGCTGTTTTTTTGTAGTGGTGGATGATGTCATATAAATAGTTATTAGCGATTAGAAATTTAATTTCTATTGCCTATTCGCTATTATGCTTTACTTCTTAAATAGGTCATTATTCTGGCAATATCTTTTTTTACAGCCTTAAGTTCGTTGGTGTTTTTCAACTGGTTCAGCCTGATCTTCACCGCTAAATCATGAGCTTTGGTTTTTAATTCCAAAAGCAAACTGGTGATTTCGTTTTCCGATTTAGTTGTTAATTCTTTGAATTTCATTTTTTTACGAATTACGAATTAATACGAACTTACGAATTCGGGACTGAACGTTTGCTTAATCTTTCGTACGTTCGTACCTATTCGTACTTCGTAAAATTTTAACCTTGCTTTTCTTTAACTAAAAATCTTGATTTAACCGGTAACTTATGGCTGGCTAATCTCATGGCTTCCTGTGCCTGCTCTTTGGTTACCCCGTCCATTTCAAATAAAATCTTGCCTTTTTTTACAACCGAAACAAAGTGGTCAACAGCACCCTTACCGCCACCCATAGGTGACTCGTTACCGTGTAAGGTAACCGGCTTGTCAGCAAAAACGCGAATCCAAATCTTACCGCCTCTTTGTACGTAGCGAGTCATAGCCCGGCGAGCCGCTTCAATTTGGCGAGCCGTTACCCAACTGCTTTCCATAGCTTTAAGCGCAAAGGTACCGAAGGCGATTTTTTCGCCGGCAGATGCCTGGCCATAGGTATGACCTCGATGGTGTTTACGGTGTTTAAGTTTTTTCGGAATGAACATATTAGTAAATTAAAAAGTAAAAAATCAAAAATCAAAATTTTGGTGTCGCTCTGCGACTTCTAAATATTATTTGCGAAGCAAATTCCTTAATTTTGCATTTTGATTTTTGCATTTTGATTTTTTGCTTCAAACACATCACCTTTATAAATCCAAATTTTTACACCGACTGTGCCGTAAGTGGTAAAAGCGGTACTCCGGGCAAAATCTATATCGGCGCGCAAGGTATGTAGAGGAATTTTTCCGGAAGACAAGTGTTCGGTACGGGCAATGTCGGCTCCGTTTAAGCGTCCGCCGATTGCAACCTTAGCCCCTTTGGCTCCGGCATTCATAATTTGCTCTAACGACTGCTTCATTAATTTGCGAAAGGCTACGCGCTTTTCCAACTGTTCAACAATACCGTTGGCAATTACCTGGGCTTGCATATTCACATCTCTAATTTCTTCGATGTTAACTTTCAGTTCCTGCTTAATGCCAAGTTTTTGCTTAATCTTCTTTTTTAACTCTTCAATTCCGGCTCCACCTTTACCGATTATTAAACCCGGTTTAGTGGTTTTGATAATAACAGTAATTGTACCGTCGTTTAAACGTTCAATATCAATTCTTACCAACCCTGCTTTTTTCAAATGCTTTTCCAAATACTCCCGAATTCTTACATCCTCTTGCAATTGTTTGGCGTAATTACTCTTGGAAAACCACTTGGATTTCCAAGTTTCGGTAATTTTCATTCTCAGCGATGTAGGGTTGATCTTATGTCCCATAAAAATAGTTTATCAGGTTATAAAGTTCTTAAAGTTTATAAAGTTACTGTCGTTTACTTGACGGACTTGATAACTTTATGAACTTGAAACTTACTTTTTAGACTCCGCTTTTTCTATTAAATAATCTGCGCTTATTGGCAACATTGCTCATTTTCTTCTGTTCGGAAGTTTTAAACACCTGACTCTGCTTTGCCGTGGTTTTCACCGGTTTCTGGTTGGTGGCAATTTCTTGGTCAATACTTTCTTCTTTGCCTTCGTGGTCGGACTCTTTCTTTAAGAAACCGGGCTTTGTCTTTACTGCCTTACTGCCGCCTTTTTCTTCCAATACCAAATTTACATGACACATCTTTCTTCTAATAACAAAGGCGCTGCCACGGGCTCTTGGAAAATAGCGCTTCAATACTTTGCCCATGTCGCAGGTTACTTCTTTAACAAAAAGATGATCTTCCTTTAAGGAAAAATTATTTTTGGCGTTAGCAACAGCCGACTGCAGTAACTTTATCAACATCGGGGAAGCCTTTTTATTGGCGTGTTGAAGTTGAACCAAAGCATGACTGACTCTCATTCCTTTAATCAAATTTGTAACCAAGCGCATCTTTCTTGGGGAAATATGAAGATGTCGGGCGGAAGCCGTAACAAGTTTTCCAGTATTCAGTTTTTCAGCTTGTTTAGTCATTTTTTAAAAATTGATGGTTTTATTCAATCTGCTAATTTTCTCTACTTCTTCGCCGGTTCTTTCACGGCGTTTAGCTTGGCCTTTTCGGCTTCGGCTTTGGCTGCTTCCTGCTCTTTAGCCATCTTACCACCGTGACGGAGGAATTTGCGCGTTAGAGAGAACTCTCCAAGTTTATGCCCGACCATATTTTCGGTAACAAAGACCGGAACATGAACGCGACCATTATGCACCAAAAACGTAAATCCTACAAATTCCGGAGGAATGGCGCAGGCCCGGGACCAGGTTTTAATCTGGGTCTGGCCGGCTTTGCCGTTAAGCACTTTCTTTAGTACTCTCGGGTCTACGTATGGTCCTTTTTTTAGTGATCTGGACATAAATAATAGTTTTTCAGGTTATAAAGTTATTTGCTGTCTTTACTAACTACTAATCGGTACTAATATACTAATTTCTAACAGTCAGCATTAGTATATTCGTAAAAATTAGTAGTTAGTAAATCCAGTTTTATTTGGAACGTCTCTTAATTATCATTCTATTGCTGTATTTCTTCTTGGTGCGAGTCTTTACGCCTAATGCGTGCTTACCCCAAGGAGTTTTCGGATATTTCATACCAATCGGGTTATGGCCTTCACCACCACCGTGCGGGTGGTCTACCGGGTTCATAACTTTTCCGCGAACGGAAGGTCTCCAGCCCATCAAGCGCATGCGTCCGGCTTTACCAATGCGGACATTCATCCAATCTGCGTTTGCTAACTGGCCAATACTGGCTAAACAGGTTTCTCTA
>JBBRWU010000025.1:0-11999 GCA_038249015.1 Candidatus Doudnaibacteriota bacterium
AACCCCTGGCCTCAAGCCCAAAAGTCAACTCGTATAAGTGTGAAGGGACTTCGATGTACCCGGCTTTACTGGTTCTTATCAGCTCCGAACAGACCCAAAGCGGGTCGCGAATATCTTCCAACACATGGGAACAAACCGAATAATCAAAAAACTTATCGACAAAAGGCCATTTTTCCCTGCTACAAATATCAAACTGGGTATAAGAGTCTTTATTAAACCTGGCCGGTTTTGGCCCACGCAAATTATCAAAGTGAACCTGATCAAAAGGCACGATGTCAATTACCTGGTTCGCGCGTGAAAGCGGGCCGGATGCCCCGCCCACATCGAGCACTTTCCACTCCGCCGGTAAGTTTGCGAGTACTTCTATGATGCCTGTTTCGTTTTTTTTCAACATATAAGCTTTATATTTTTAGACCTGCCAAGGTAAACCTAAAGTCAATTATTTTACCGAGATGCGGGTGTTTTTATAATAAATTGTTTCGAATCATACTGCTGTACGATTTCCGGGGGAGCCGGCTTAAATTTGTGCTTTCTTAACAATAGACAGATGTAATTAGTGATAGCATATTTTAATTTGACTTGGCAACAAAAGAATCTTCAACCAGCGCCAGCTGGTTAATATTTTCTTTTGTGACTAAAAGTCCATTTAATGTTTTAACGCCATAGTTGTAGCCATTGAGATATGACAAAATATCTTCAGCCTTATACGGATAATTTTTTAGGTTCAAAAGGGATATCTCCAGATATATAAAAGGCTTTAGAGTATTCATAACCTCTTCGGCCCCTCTAAGAATCAAAAGTTCTGCGCCCTCCGTATCAATCTTAATAACCTTAATATTTGGTCGCCCAAAGCTGTTCCACCAGCTGTCCAAAGTTACGGTTTCAACCGAAATAACTTCGGTTTCTCCCCCACGTTTTGTATCAAGAATCCCGTCTCCGCCTGATTCAAATTCATCCTTATGCGCATGAAATTCTATTCTGCCGTTTTTGTCGCTTATTGCCCGATTGCTCAAAATCATCCATTTTTCAAGCTGGTTTGCAAAGATAGTTATGTCTAAAACCCTGTATTGTTTTGGTCCGGGTTCAAAGGCATATATTTTGCATTTAGGTAGCTTGGACATAACGTAAAGACTGACAAGTCCCACATTCGCGCCTATATCCAAAAACACCCGGTCGTTTTCTTCGGCTAAATCCTCCACTAAACTTTCGCATAAAAGTCTTTCGTAAATCCGGTCTCTGTGTCCAAATCTAATACGGTTGACTATCCCCGACCTTGACCCATAATACAAATCATAGTCGCAGTATCTTATTTTATTCAAAAATGGCTTTTTGCGGTCAAGTAAGTCGTAAATTTTATCCCTAAATAAACCGATCCAAATTAACAATGGGGGTAATTTATTTCTGATCATATATCTATTTTAAAAAAATAAGAATTTTTTTTACCAAAAGCATACTACCAATAACCATGCGATTAATTTTTACAGTAAAATCAGGTTTTTTTTGCAAATTATGAATTCTCAAATAAGCCAATTCTTTATAACTGAGCCTCATATTCCACAAATATTGCAAAGAGTGGTCATGGTTTGAGTACGGACCAGCATACTGCATGCAACCTCGAACTTTCATAACACCAAAATATTTTCTCATAAGCACGCTTAAAAGAGTCGTGTCGTGCCTAAATATTTCACAATTTCTGACAAATTGGGTTTTGTTAATTCCTCTGTTTCTGTGCTGTTCGGATTTGGAAAAACCCAGACACAACCCGGCAATGGCCGCTTCAAACAATTCCTTGGTTACTTTTTTAACAGTTTTGTTATCACCAAACCCAAATACTCCGGCAGTGATGCATTGTTCCAAATAAAAGTTTTCTTCCACTTTAAACATCTCCTTGTACTCCTGTGGGACAATTTTAGCCAAAGGAGTTATTTGCCCCACTGCCAAATAACCATCAGCTTCAATTTCTGCAAACAAGTCATCCAACGGCCTTAGAACTTGATTCCCCGCATCTAAATACAAATTATTTTTTGCAAAAGGGTGAGATAAAATATAAGTTTTCCAGGTATAGCATTGGCGCCAAAATGGGCAGAAATGTGGCATTTCCAATACTGCCACATTTTCCATTTGCTCCAACTCTTTTCTAAAACTCCAGAACAAACCTAAATCATAAATATATATTTTTGGGTGATTAGGATAATTTGCCTTTATTGAGCCCAAAAGATTTATGAGTGAAGGAAAAAATTTATTAGAAGCAGCTGTGATTATTGCTTTTTCCATAAATTCTTATTTTTCCAAAATTAAAAAATAAAACGATCCCCAATACGGAAATAAATTTGATAAAACCCTATTAACCCAGTCATACATTTTAAAACCCCGAGTAAATTTTTGCATTAAAAATTTACGGGAACTATACGGTAAAGGAAAAAGGTTTACACTGTCTCTCTCTAAAACTTTAAAACCTGACCCTGTTGCCAACCGCTCAATATCTTCGGGTGAAAATTGCAAATGCCTCCAAAACTCCCACTCGCTATAATTCATATTTTTAGGATCGCGTGCCATAAGTTCCAAATTATTTTTTCTTACCTTTCTATAAAACAAACTGTTTTTGTTTGGCATGGAAAACAGCATTGTACCACCAGGTTTCAGAACCCGATAAAGCTCGTTCATTGCTTTTTCCTGGTCAGGTATATGTTCAACAACCTCTGAACAAACAACCACATCAATCAAGTTGTCTGCCAAAGGAATTCGGGTCAAATCAACCTGCCCGAAATCTACATTAACAATTTTTACCAAATTCTTTTTTGCTTTTTCCAGTTCTTGACCGTCAAACTCAAAACAATAAATTTTCTTATACTGACTTTCTGCTATTTTGGTATAAGGTCCCCGGCCGGCACCTGCATCCAAAAAATTTTTATCCATACCCGCATTTTGTAAAATGAAATCCCTACAAATTCTAGCTTTTTGCCTATGATAATAGCGCACATTACTAAAAATATCCCCGTAATCGTGGAAGCTGTCCATAAATTCCATTCCAAATATTCTATTTAAGATGTCTGACTGTATAGCCATATTGAGGGTTTGATCCTCTGCTTTTAATTTTTAATACCCAAACGGCAAGTATAATCCACGCGATTGAGCAACATCTGTACGTTATTTTTAACCAAATATTCATCTACCGCTTTTTTGGCCCCGGCCCAATGTCCATAATCATCGATGATTAAAATCCCACCGTTTACCAAAAGCGGATAAAGATGATCGAGCTCGTGCTTGGTCGATTCATACCAATCCGTATCCAGCCTAAGCAAAACTATTTTATTGGGAAGAATTTTAGGAATAGTATTTTCTACCTTGCCTTTAACAAAAATAATTTTTTCTTTTGGGTAGCCCGTGGAGTACATATTTTGTTTAACCTCTTCCAAAGAAGCCCTACACATCTCATTACCTTCGCCATCTTTATATTTAACCCACTCGATGATAGCCTCTGAATTGTCCAGAAAATTTTTGTCATCACCAGTTGGTTCAGGCATGCCTTCATAGGTATCGTATAAATACAAATTTCTGTCTTTAATCCCCAACTTCAACAAAGTCAAAGCCGCCATCATGGAACTCCCACCCTTAAATACCCCACATTCCGCAAAATCACCATGAATATTCTTTGAAGCTAGATATTTCACTGAATTATAGACCGAATACATTCGCTCTTTCGATGTCATGGTAAATGGCCTACAGAGCTCATAAAGTTTCTGAAATTCTTCACCTAGACTTTCGTCAAATTTCGTTGGATCTGTGTAACGGCTAATTGAATATCCTATTTTATTTAACTGCTTATTGATATATTGTTTTGTCTTAATCAACATATTTTTTGCTTGGTGTTAATTTATTTTTAACTGCTTTTATAAAAGCTTTGAAAGTTTCCATGTCTTCGGGTTCGATAAAGCCTAGGATAAAATATATCAGCAGGAAAAACAAAATCGAAAACGGGCCAATAATCAACAAACTCCAAAGGGTGTTCACAAACTGTAATAATAGATATTTTGCAACCAACCAGTATATCAAAGAGGTGACTAAAATTTTAGAATAAAGTACTGTATAAAATTTTATTTTGTTTGTGATTTCCAAATATTTTTCAGTCCACACAACCATAAACACAACTGGCAATACGGAAATCAAGTATGCCCAGGCGGCGCCTAAAATACTGTACTTCGGTACTAGCAGCAAAAGCAAAACTAAGTTGAGTATAGCCATGGAAAAAGAAAATTTTACCAGGGTTTTCACTTTTCCCAACCCGAGCACAAAGGCATTTAAAGAAGTATAAATAGCCAGGCAATAATTGGTCAATGCTAAAATGATTAAAATCACCCAGCCTTTATCCGCGAATTCCTGGCCCAGCCAAAAATATAAAATTTTATAAGAAAAAGCTGACACAGCAACCGTTAAAGCGGCAGCCATAATGGAAATATTTCTAAATACTCTTAAGTAAATTTTAGCAATTCTTCCCTTATCACCTTCCGCGTTTAGAGAGCTGGCCATGGGAAAAAGCATGGCTCCCAAACTGTTTGTTACCCCGGGGATTTTTAACGCCACATTGCCGGGCATGCTATAATATGACAACGCGGCTGGACCGGAAAATACCGGGATTATCATTCTGTCTAAATAAGCTAAGGCGTAAGTGGAAAAACTCGACATGGCGGACAGCACGCCGAATCTATAAGATTTAATAATCTCCTCTTTAACCCAGACGTATTTTATTGCCACTTTCGGCAGCAATTTTCTGGAAATTACCCTAAATAGCAGACCGGTGGCAATAATAAAGAACAAGTTTAACAGCATAATTGCCTTAAGCTTGTATCCAAGCATTACCAGTCCTAAAGTTAAGAGACTGGTTAATATTGAATTAGCTAAATTAATTTTATTCACAACATCATAGCGTTGCAAGGCTGGGGCCACCAAAGAATATACAGAATTTACTGCATTCCAAAAAAAGACAAGCCCGGCTAGTAAAAAAACTATAAAAATATGCTCTTGGCTTTGACCCACAATTTTAAACCATGGTAAAAACCATTGTCCCAAAACCCAAAAAGCCAACAAGCCCAAAGTCCCAATCAATATATAAAGAGATTTTGCAGAACCTAGTAAATTATTCAGTTTTTCAGTATTGTCCTGCGAGCTGTATTCCGCAACGTACTTAACCACAGCATTACCCAAACCTAAATCAACCAAACTCAAAAATGAAGAAATGGTATTCAGTAGCATAAAGATTCCAAAATCTACCACGCCGATTTTTTTAATTACCACGGGCGTCACAAAAATTGTAAGTATAATCGGGAAGGCAAATCCCAAAATGGAGTACACGGAATTTTTTAACGTTTTGTAAGTCAGCGAGTTCGTATCCATATTACCAATTTTTAACTTTTTCTCTGGTTTTAGTCTTAAGTTTTTGATAAGCCTCAACCGCTTTTTCCTCTAACGCCGGGGATACCAACCTTAAAATTTCATGCCCCATAATTCTGTATTGTTTGCCGATTTTATTAGCGCGCAAAAGGCCGCTTTTTAACATACGTTTAATAGTACTGTTACTTATTTTAAGCAGTTTTTGGGTTTCCTGGGTGGTATAAACTTCGTTAGGATTGATTTCAGACATATAAACTCCTTGATTTAAGCATATCAAGGAGTTTATATGGTGTCAATAGATATCATTGAGGGTCAAAATTTTCAGACTCTTTATACCAATCAATGGTCTTTTTCAAACCACTTTCAAAGCCTACTTGAGAAACAAAACCAAATTCTTTTTTGGCACGATTAACATTAAGTTTTCTTCTAGGCTGTCCGTCGGGCTTAGTTTTATCCCAAATAATTTTTCCCTTAAACCCAGACAGTTTGGCAATTAAGTCTACCAAATCTTTTATTTTTATTTCGTAACTGGAACCTAAATTTACCGGCTCGCCCTTGTTATATTTTAAAGCCGCCAGCACAATCCCCTGGGCAGCATCGTCAACATATAAAAACTCACGGCTGGCTTTGCCTGTGCCCCACACCACGACTTCAGGTTTTTTATATTTTACAGCTTCCGCAAATTTCTTTATAAGTGCGGGAATCACGTGGGAGCTTTCCGGTTTAAAATTATCTCCCGGCCCGTATAAATTGGTAGGCAGTAAATAAATTCCGTTAAAATCGTACTGCCGGCGATAGGCTTGCAACATTTCCAGCAGAGATAGCTTAGCAATACCATAAGGCGCATTTGTACTTTCCGGGTAGCCTTTCCATAAATCTTCTTCCCGAAACGGCACATGCTCAGGAAATTTTGGATACGCACACACAGTGCCGACCTGGACAAATTTTTTTACTTTGGCTTTACGCGCCGCTTCTATTAAATGAATGCCCATAATAGCGTTGTCATAAAATAGTTGTCCGGGAAATTCCTGATTATAACCAATCCCCCCGACATTCGCGGCCAAATGTATAACCAAATTTTTGCCTTTAACTGCTTTTTCCGCATTTTCCGCCAAACGCAAATCCAGTTCCTTGCTCCTGGGACGGCTAATATTTCCATCCCTTGCCCCGGCTTTGAGCAACTCCAAATATACCCGCTCACCCAAAAAACCATGGCCACCGGTTAACAAAATTTTTGCTTTTTCTAATTTAAACATTCCTTAAATTTTAATATTTTGACCACGAAATAAAATTGAGTCACTTTGATATTTGGCAGCAATAGCTGAGTCTTCCGGCCGGAGCTTATCAAAAACCCCAAAACGCCTATGAACGACATTTGTTTCAGCAATTACCACTTTATTTGCCCCGGCCGACAACCCGCTTCCATCCACCCTAAATTCACCGGCTATACTTTTGACTTTTACCATTTTTGCGTTAAATTTTGTCGCCCTCACGCACCAATCAAAATCCCCCGCTATTTTAAATTGCTCGTCGAACGGACCAACTTTTTTATAAAGCTCTTTGGTGAACATAAAAAAAGGTCCGCAAAACATTGACCGCATAAATTCCGGCCGAGTACCGCTATTATATTCCGGAATTGTTTTATTAATTTCCTTTTTCCAAACCGGAAAAGACCAACTAAAAAAATTCAAATATCGTTTTATATAAAAAGGAAAGTACACCAACTCTGCGCCTTGCCCAAATATTTGCTCTGCTTCTGACAAGGCTGGAAAAGTCCTTACGTCATCAACATTCCAAAATCCAACTATTTCGCCTTTGGCTATTTCCACTCCCCTATTCCAGCTAGCATATAATGTCTCTCTTGGAACATTTATCACTTTAAGCCAAGGTTGTTTTTTTTCTAAGTCCTGTAATATTGCCATCTCACTTGTTTGCAAATCATTCCCGACAATAATTATTTCCAAACTTATATTTTTATTTTTTGCAAAAGTACTAATACTTTTTAAATAAGACTTTAAATGTTTTCCCGGTCTGTATAGAGAGGTTATAAGCGAAATCATATTATTAAACTGCGGGTTATTTTTTGCTACTGTCTTTAACTCTTTCTGCTATCCAAGCATAGGTTTTTGCTAAACCGGAAATAAGCTGCTGACTGGGAGCCCAGCCTAACTTTTCTTTAATTAATTTATTATCCGAGTTACGTCCGCGCACACCCAATGGTCCTTCAATATGCTTTATTCGTAACTTCTTGCCTGCAATCCCCATGGCCATTTCGGCAAGTTCGTTTATTGTAACCATTTCTTCCGAACCAATGTTTACCGGACCGGTAAAGTCACTCTCCATTAAACGCCTGACTCCTTCCAAACATTCATCAATATATAAAAAGGATCTGGTCTGCAGTCCGTCGCCCCATATTTCAATTTCCCCGCCGTCATGGCTTTCCGCCACTTTTCGGCAAATTGCAGCCGGAGCTTTTTCTTTTCCTCCGCGCCACGTACCTTCGGGTCCAAAAATATTATGAAAACGGGCAATCCGTACATTCATTTTATAATTTCTGACAAAAGATAGATACAACCTCTCAGAAAATAATTTTTCCCAGCCATATTCACTGTCCGGAGCGGCAGGGTATGCAGAATCTTCATTGCATTTCGGATTACTTGGGTCTTCCTGATTATACGACGGATACATGCAAGCCGAGGAAGAATAAAATATCTTTTTAATCCCTGCCAGATGCCCGTAATGGGCAATGTTTAAATTTATCTGTGCCGAATTATGCATAACATCGGCATCATGCTCGCCGGTAAAAATATACCCGGCTCCGCCCATATCCGCAGCTAGCTGGTAGACCTCATCAAAAGGCAAATCCAAAACTTTTTGGCAAACTAATTGGTCTCGCAAATCGCCAATAATAAATTCGTTCGCGCTTGTAGCAGAAAATTCAGGATTTTTTAAATCAACTCCCCTAACCCAATAGCCCTCGCTTTTTAACCTCTTGACCAAGTGACTACCAATAAACCCACCGGCACCGCATACTAAGGCTTTTTTCATATCTTTACTAATTACTTATCTTAAATTTCAACAAAACATTTTCTTAAAAACCAAGGGCTTTAAAAATTTCTTGAAACCGCTGTTCGTAAGTATGGTCTTTCAATGTTCGCTGATATCCTGCTATGGCTATTTTATCACGCTCTTGGGGATGGCTCAAGTAATATTGGCATTTTTCTACCATCTCATTCTGATTTTCAAACACCACAATTTCTTTATCCGGCTCGTAATATTGGGAAATGTCATCGTCAGATTTGCCGGTCATTAAGAAACCGCCCGTCGCCGGGACTTCAAATACTCGGCCTTTAATACACTTTTTGTACATTCCTTTTATGGAAGTTAAATTGTCGAAAAAATTATTTCCAACAAATTTATATTTTTTCAATTCTTTAACTACAAATAATTTTATTATAGATTTTAAAGTAGCCTTCGCTCCAATAATATGGGTTTCGGAAAAATTCAGGTTAATTTTACTTTGAGAAAATACTGCCAACATCTCCTCTTGGGAAAGCCGGCCTCCCTGCCATCCGCCACCAAAAGCCATAACCGGCAAGCCGGTATTTTTTAAAGCCTCAATATACATACTACGATTCCCAAATTTTTTTCCTACAAAGGTTATACTTGATCCCTCAAGCCTATCTACTTTTAAATCTAATACGGGCTTATACAAATAATGGTTCGCGCCCCACTGGCTTTTTATTACGTTAGTAATGCCGTATTTTTTGTAAAGCTCAATTGCTTTGGAGTCCGTGGTGGAAACCAAAGTAAATAGTGGCGCCCAATACTTGGAAAATACCGGTATGCGCCAATGGTCGTCCGCAAACCAGTTAAAAGTTTTGGTGGTAGTTTTTTTAGTTATCTCGGCAATTACCTCGCGCTTGAGTTCTTCGGACAACAGGTAACAAAATAAGACATCGGGCTTTTCCGTTTTAACTTTTTCAAGCAATAGATTATTTGCCTCCTCCCGACCCAAATTTTTTGTGTGAACATCTATAGGAAAAAATTCCGCCTTTGCTCCCGGCATGTGGCGCATGGCGTCAAAAAAATTGGTATACTCTACGGACAGGCCATTTTCTGGTTTGCCATAATCATATTGTAACCCGGCAAATAATACTTGCATAAATAATTTCTATTTCTTTTTCATTATTTTTGCCGGATCCAAACCGTTAGATATTAAATCAGCCTCCAACATAATTCTCACCAATTCTTTAAACTGAACTTTTGGCTTCCAACCCAATATTTTTTTGGCTTTTTTTGCATCACCCAACAATAAATTTACCTCTTGGGGTCTATAATATTTCGGGTCAATACCAATATATTTTTTCCAGTTTTTTATTTCCACAAGGGAAAAAGCTTCTTCCAAAAATTCCCTTACTGAATGAGTTTCGCCCGTAGCAATTACATAGTCGTCCGGCTTGTCCTGTTGGAGCATAAGCCACATGGCTTCCACATATTCCGGCGCATAACCCCAATCCCTTTTAGCATCTAAATTTCCCAAATAAATTTTGTCCTGCTTGCCGGCCAAAATGGCCGCAATGCCCATAGTAATTTTTCTGGTAACAAAAGTTTTACCTCGGCGGGGGGAATTATGCACCCAAGACAGCCCCACCCCTGCGGAGAATGTCCCGCTTTCTGTTTCAAGGTCAAACAACCATCCTTTATATTTAAAATCTTTTACATCCTTAACCTCATTTATTTTTTTCTGGAGATGTTTACCTTTTTGGGTAATTTTATCTGTATTTATATTTAGATGGAAATATAGCTTATCTTTTCTGAATTCCGGATGCAAAGTAATTTTTAAACGCAAAGTTTGGTCCACCAGCCACCACAAACCCAATGCCAAAACGGCAGAATTAGTTGTAAAAGATTTGAATTCTGTTTTCTGTTTTCCGGCTTTAAGGCCGTCACAAGCATTGTAACCGCTTAAAAAGCCTCGTATGACGGCTACGTTCCCATTTAACACTCTAACCGGAACCTTTTTAAACAATTTTTCATTATAAAGCTCATTCCATATATACCGCAAATAGTGAGGATTACCGGTAAACTCTATTGACTTTACATATTTACCTTCTGCAAACCCGCTTGGATGCTCATCTTCCCTGCTGTAACCCCCCGCAACTTGTTGCCATAATATAACAGCCCGATCACGCAAAAGCTTATTGTTATTTATAAACCTGCCCTTACCTTCTTGGCTAACATATCCGTCTGCCGCCATCATGCCTAAAAACTCCGCTTCTTCTAAGGTTAGAGCCGTGAGATATAGTAAGCTGGGCAACTTCTTTAATTCTAGGCTATCACCTTTGGACAAGTCCGCGGTTTTAATTTCCCGTGCTCCTTCCAAAAAAGAAATATGATCGCTTGTTGCCTCATAATAGGCCCCTCTGCTAATAACTCTTTTAACTTTTTTATCATTCTTAGAACCAGCTTCGTTCCATGTTGCGGTGAGTGTTTTTATTCTAGTCCAACTGCCACCATCCCAGACTTCTAATTCCTTATCTGCAACTGTTGTATATTTAATGCCGTGTCTTGGATTTTCCCGATGAGGCACTATTTCTTCTATTGCTACTACATCTAAAAGCCCATTCTTTTTTATTATGACCGGTGTTTGTGCCGTCAAGCATTCGTGGTTAAACAATATCCCGTTGCAAATAAACATATTGTAAGAAGCTCTGTAATTTTTACAAATTTGGTGAGCAAATACTTTTGCCACTCCATAAGGACTGGCTGGGTTAAACGGCGTGGTTTCCTTTTGCGGAGTTTCTAGTACATCCCCAAACATTTCAGATGAACCTGCTTGATAAAATTTAGTTTTTATTTTACTCTCTCTAATTGCATCAAGTAGCCTTAAAGTGCCTAAAGCGGTAACATTAGCCGTATACTCGGGAATATCAAAACTTACCCTAACGTGGCTCTGGGCACCAAGGTTATAAATTTCACTCGGCTGGATAGTTTTAAGCATCTGGTTAATATTAGATGCGTCTGACAAATCTCCATAATGAAGCAATAATTTTTTATCCGATTTAGAAAGATTGTGAGGGTCCTGATATAATTGGTCAATCCTTTCGGTATTAAACACGCTCGCCCGGCGGATGATTCCGTGAACCTCATAACCTTTTTTTAACAAAAACTCCGCCAAATAACTGCCGTCTTGACCGGTTATCCCTGTAATTAGAGCAACTTTTTTATTCTTCATTTTTGAATATTTAATTCTTGTAATAAAGGTTCCTCGGAGTAGAGCTGTGAGGTATTGAACCTGTATTTCCGCCAGAGGCGGATCCGCCTCTGGCGGAAGCTCAACAACCTCGGCTCGCTTATTCTTGCAAGCAAGAATAGACTCACCTACGTCGCTAATAATTTAACATAAAAGGGCTTTTAAAGCAACGCGTTTTCCGCTAAAATATAAGACAGAGGCTCAGGCAAAGAGATTTGGTAATTAGACCTGTTGCTTAATAATTTTTTGATCCAAAATTATGATATTTCAGACAAAACCGCAGTTTAAAATTTTGTCGTAAAGATCCGCCTCTGGCGGGATGTTTAACCTTAGTTAAGCGGTCCGCCTTAGGCGG
>JBBRWU010000026.1:0-11869 GCA_038249015.1 Candidatus Doudnaibacteriota bacterium
TGAAGAAAGAATGAAGCTCATTGTCAAGGCTTGGCAGACTGGTCGCAATCGCAGACACGAGAAGATTAACTGGAAGTTTACCGTGAGAGACGCGAGAGCTAAGTTTGCATACGAACCATCAAAATTAAAAAAATGAGATAGTAGTGCAGTTTCCCTTCTCCCTCTGGGAGAAGGGTTAGGGATAAGGGTTTGTGAACATTCCAAAATTTTTTTACCCAATCCTTCTAGGTTGTTATCAATTTCATTATTCCAGATTCTGAACACCATAAAACCTTCTTGCTTGAGCACCTTATCTCGCTTAACATCATGCTTTTTATATTGTTCTCAGCCATGATGCCCGCCGTCAAGTTCTATTATGGGACTGTTGCCAAATGGCATTTTGACTGCAATTTGAAAATTTTGGCCACTCGGCCAATCCGCCTTAGGCGGACCGCTTAGCTTCCAGTTAAACATCAAAATTTGTTTTGCCCGATTGCCTCAAAATTCTCAAATTTCGTCTTAAAAGCCCATTCGGCAACAGTCCCATTATTAATTTTAATTTTACACAACACAAATCCACAACATAGCCCGCAATGGGAAATTGCCTTCTGAGTTTGTAGCCATAAAATTTTGAGGATTTTAAAAAACTCCAAAGCTTCCTTTCACAAGGAGTGGAGTTTTTTCTTAACTCTCTGGCAAATTTTACATTTTAGGATCGTAGATTTTTATTTTTACCATAAAACCCTCTCCCAAACCCTCCCCCTTTGGGGGAGGGGAAAAAACAACTACTTCTTTTCCCTAATTTCGGTTTGAACTTTTTTGATAAACTCTTCCAAACTCATTTGCCCTAAGTCTTCGCCTTCACGGGTACGGATTGCAACCATTTTTGCTTCCAGTTCTTTTTGTCCGATAATTATTTGGTAGGGGACTTTTTGCATGCTGGATTCACGAATTTTTTTACCAATGGATTCGCCCCGGGTGTCTACTTCAATACGCAAATTATCATTTGCCTCAAGCAGTTGACTATATATCTCGCCGGCATAAGCGGTTTGATTTTCGGAAATCGGTAAAATACTTATTTGCACCGGGGAAATCCACAACGGAAACGCCCCGGCATAATGTTCAATTAACAGTCCAATAAATCGCTCCAAAGAACCGTAAATCACACGGTGAACCACCACCGGAGTTTTTCGGCTACCGTCTTCGGCAATAAATTCCAAGCCAAAACGTTTGGGTTGTTGAAAGTCTAATTGGATAGTTCCGGTTTGCCACTCACGACCAAGTGCGTCTTTCATTAAAATATCTATTTTGGGCCCGTAGAATGCTCCATCACCTTCGGCAACAGAATATTTTTCTCCGGATTTATCCAAAATCTTTTTTAACGAACTTTCGGCTTTGTTCCAAGTTTCAATATCTCCTAAAAATCCTTCCGGTCTGGTACCTAAACGGTAACTGTATTCCATTTTAAAGATACCGTAAAAAAGTTTGGTGATTTCAAAAATTCTTTCGTACTCAGCTTCTATCATATCTTCGGTAATGAAGTTATGAGAATCGTCTTGCCTAAAAGACCTAACGCGCAGCAGGCCGTTTAAAGTCCCTGCCAATTCATAGCGATGTAAAATATCGGTGTCGGAAAACCTTAAAGGTAAATCCCGGTAAGAACGTAAACGGGAACCAAAAACCAACATAGCATTGGGACAATTCATGGCTTTTACGCCATAAATATCATTTTCACCCATATCGGCAACGAACATATTTTCTTTATAATGTTGCCAATGACCGCTAGTTTCCCACAATTCTTTTTTGTTAACCAAAGGCGCGGCAATTTCGTGATAACCTCTTTTTTGGTGTTCTTTTCTCCAAAATTCCAACAACTGATTCATTACAATCATTCCCTTTGGCAACCAATACGGACAACCCGGGGAGGTATGATGAAACATAAACAAATCCAATTTTGGACCCAAGATTTTGTGGTCTCTTTTTTCCGCTTCTTCTAGCATTTTCAAATACTCGTCCAATTTTTTCCCTGTCTCAAATGCCAAACCGTAAATGCGAGTTAACATAATGTTCTTTTCGTCTCCTCGCCAATATGCTCCCGCAATTTTTGCCAGCTTAAAAGATTCGGGGTCAATTTCAGACATATCTTCGGCATGTCCGCCTCGGCATAAATCTTCAAAATACTCACTGGACTTATACATAGTCAAGGTCTGACCCTCTTTGGAAAATTCTTCTATTAATTCCAGCTTATAGGGATTGTCGTGAAATATTTCCTTGGCCACGCTTGCGGTAATTTCTCTTCTTTCAAAAGACTTCCAAGTCTTTAAAAGCTTTTTCATTTCCTTTTCGATTTTCGGTAAATCTTTATCGGTAATAAGCTCTTTAAATTCAAAGTCATAATAAAAGCCATTGTCGATTGCCGGACCAATGGTTCTTTTGGTGCCCGGATATAATTTTATAACCGCCGCAGCCAAAAGGTGCGCTAAAGAATGACGGATGTTCTGCAATTTTTCGTTATTTTCCATATATAAATTATTTGGTTACTGATAAATTTTCTGATCCGATAATAACAAATCAAATCCGAATGCTCCAAATTAAATATATTGGGGAATTCGGATGTATTCGTAAATTAGGATCGATGATTATTAACAAAACCCCGAGATCCACTTATCAAAAGATAATAAGTAAATCCCGGGGCCTTGGTTTTTCCAAGACGTTTCCGTCCCAGTTTTCCCCCCGATAAATCGGGAGAACTTTTAATCTAAAACAGTCTCTAGAACCAGTTTAGATTTATTGATTCAATTTTTTCAAGCTCCCTAGGCTTGGTAGGCCAGATCAACACTTGAAGAACTAAATTGATTATAATATAATCCCTAAGTATTGGCAAGTAAAGTTTTCCACATAGATTTTACCTTATATAAGCCAAATTTAAATAATGACTTCTAAAGCTTTGACAAAAATATCATATTAATGATACTTTAATTGCGAAAGGAGGGGAGATGCTTTTTTTAATTGCAGTTCTCCTCGGTGGTATTTCAGGAGCCTCGTTTTGTAGTGGACACAGCACTACGGGCGGAGCCACACTCTTTGCGGCCGTAAGCATTTAATTTCTAGTGCTTGAGTGTTTAGTTTTTAGTGCTTTCTAATCGGTTTTTTCGCCAAAATCAAAGTATTTAATTTGGTTAATCCCTAACTTTTTAAGAACTTCAGGCCACTCGGCCTGTTTTTTAATTGTTAATTCCAGCGAACAGTGTCCGTTTAAATGTTTGAATTTCCCTTTGCAGTCGGTGAATTTTTTAGTCCGTCTGCGGATTAGAAATGCATTAGCCCATCGCTTTGCGGAGCCAAAGGATTGAAAACCTTTAATGGTCTCCAGCCTGCCTTGAGTATGGGAATTGTAGCTTTCAATAATGTTGGTGGTGTTTGGGCAGCCGGTAACTTTTAGGCAGTTAAATAATCCTCCCCGCCGACGTTTGATTTCCCAGACAATATTTTCTAAAAATCTTTTGCCTTGACATCGCTGTTCAAGCACATGCTTTAATCCTTCATCGATTTTTTCCTCGGTTGTGCCTTCCATGAACACGTGCTGCCTTAGAGAGTTAAAAAAATGTTCATATTTCTTTGTCTTGTCGCTACGGAGGTTTAAATCCCGTCTGATTTTTTCCAAATAGTGGTTATGGCATAATTGCAGCTTTGCGTAGAGAAAGACCTTTAAAAGAGCCTGTTTAATGCCTGATCGGTCGTCAGCCACCACGATTTTAATGTCGTAGCCAAGGTCATAGAGTTTCTGGAAGAATTGGGAGAAAGCTATCTCATCCTCGGCAGGGCACAAATCGCCGCAGGGAATATCGTGGCTGAGATAATCAATGCAATAGATTAGTGGTATTTTGGCGTCAAAGTCCTTGACCGCGATATACTTGCCGTCGATGACCAGTGTGCCGCAGAAGCGCTTGGGGTCGCAGAAATCTTTGGTGAGCTGAAAATTATCCGGCAACCGATTTAGTTCGGCAATAGTTCGGTTGTAGGCCTGGCCTCCGGTGAGGGCATTTTGGTCTCCCAGCTTCCTAAACGGCGTACCATCAACGTGGGCGATCCAGAAAATTGGTTTATGGCGGTTAAAGTTAATTGAAAAAGAACCGGGACATTTTTTACAAAAATACCTATGGCAACTGCCCTGAGAGCCTTTTTTAATTGTCTTTTGGCTACCGCACTCCGGACAATGCTGCTGATAAATTTTTTAACATACAAACATCCTTTCTGTTAAAAATATTAAAAATTAGTACTAAATACACGATTTTTTGTTTTAATCATAACAGAAAATACTGATATCAGGCACTAGAAATTAAACGCTCTCTTTGCGGCCATCATTCTTGCCCTGATAGATGGTCCAATGGAACGGCGCACTAACAACCAGAAAGAGGATGAGGTATGAACCTCTTGCTGCCACTGATTATGGTCTTTCTTCTGTTTTGCTTCTTCGGAATCAAAGCGGCTATAAAACAAGGCCTACCCGGCCGTCGATGGTCGGGTCAAGAAAAATAGGAGGCAACCATGACCTCCAACAAACCGCCGTGACGAAAATTCACCTTCGTCACGGCGCAATCATTTTTTTTAATAGCAATCCCAACCTGTTCATAGAACTCACAAATGTGAGAGTTGTGAACAAGTTGGGATCACTTAAAGATATTTATTGCTAACGACGAACGTTCTTGCATCTGCAACTAGCTCACGTCTATCATTACCACTTCCGGCAACTCGCGTAATTTTTCCATTAGCTCATTACTCATTCCCACTTGGGTTTGAGTTTTTATTTTTTTGGCCGACCTGCCGGAGCCAATAGACAAAAATACTTGGACATTGCCGGGGTGACTTTCTAAAATTTCTTTAATTTTATTTAGCACATCTACATTTGCCAAACTGGCCATATGCAAAATAATCTGTTTGTTCTTTTCCATTTCGTTTAAAGCCATACCATAGAGCTCGTCGTTGGGCAGCTCTTTAATTTCTTCGGCGATTAGTTTGAATTCTTCATCCTTATCGGACAACCTGCCCGACACCTGAACAACTTTGTCATCAATTAAAAATGGTAAGGCCTTTTCCATAACTTTCGGGAAAACCAAAACTTCCACACTCCCGGTTAAATCCGCCAAAGTAAAAAATGCCATCGGATCATTTTTTCGGGTTAGGGTGCGCTTAAGCTTGGTCACCAGCCCGCCCATTATCACATTAATTCCCAATTCATCCAAATCCAAACTTTTTACCGAACGCATATTACTTAAAACTTTGCGATGCACATCTAATGGGTGAGCCGAAACGTACATACCCAAATGTTCTTTTTCCCACAACAGCATTTCTTCTTTGGTTGCCGGCTCTGAAGCCCTCAACTTTAATTGTGCCTTTAACATAGAAGCGCCAAATAAGGAGCTTTGACCCGCATTCGCACTGCGGGAGTTTTCCCGGACAAAAGCCAAAACGTCTTCAGTATTATTAAGTAGCTGTCCGCGTTCGCCAAAAGCATCCAGCGCTCCGGCTTTGGCAAGCGCTTCCCATGACCGTTTGTTAAAACTTTTAGTATATGCGCGGGTAAGAAAATCTTCCAAGGATCGAAAATAGGACTGTCGTTCGCCAGTTGACGGAGGAAGGTCGGACACCTGATCTGGCACCGGCTCTGGTTTTTCTGATTCTCCGACTTTCCCTGCCTTCACGGCAGGCAGGGAATTTTCCGACCCCTCCCTTGCTTCAATAATTTGCTTTATAACATCACTACCCAAATTTTTAATGGCATTAAGACCGAAACGAATGGTTTTTTCATCCACCACGGTAAAGTTGCCCAAAGATTCATTTACATCCGGAGGCAATACGGCAATCCCCAAGACTTTACAATCTTCTACGGCTTCATAAATTTTATCTTCATCGCCACTTTCAGCGGTCATTAACGCGGCCATAAATTCTACCGGGTAATTGGCCTTCATAAAAGCAGTTTGGTAGGAAACCACGGAATAACTGGCCGAGTGCGCTTTGTTAAACCCATAGGCGGCAAACGGTTCAATCCACGCCCAAACATCTTCCGCTTTTTTAAAGCTCCACTTGGAAGTTTCCTGACAACCTTGAATAAATTTAATTTTTTGCTTGGCCATTTCTTCGGGAATTTTTTTACCCACGGCCTTTCTAAACTTGTCGACTTCTTCCCAAGTGTAACCGGCCAAGTCATGAGCAATGGTTAACAAATCGTCCTGATAAACTAAAATTCCGTAAGTTCGGCGAAGGATTTTTTCAAAGGCCGGATCAAAATAAGAAATTAGACTCGGGTTATGTTTGCGTTTAATATACTCTTCAATAAATTGCATCGGACCCGGACGGTAAAGGGCAATCATCGCCATAATGTCAAAAATACTGGATGGTTGCAATTCTTTTAAGTGCCTGGTCATTCCGGAAGAGCCCAATTGGAAAACACCGAAAGTAAGCCCTTCGGACAATAATTTAAAAGTTTTCGGGTCAGGGTGGGGGAGATTGTAAATATCAATTTTTGTATTGTGGCGTTTTTGCACAATATTTACCGCGTTTTCCAAAATGGATAAATTACGAATTCCGAGCAAGTCCAATTTTACCACCCCAATGGCGTGCGAAGAAGCATTTACATCCAACGCGTACATATCGTACTGGGTAATAATTCTTTCGCCGTCCGGTTCTTTTTGCAAAGGGGAGTAGTCGGTTAAGTCCGTCGGGGTAATAACAATTCCGGCTGCGTGCACTGAGGCATGGCGTGCACAGCCTTCCAGTTTTTTCGCAATGGTTAAAATACGATTGGTTTCCGGGTCATGTTGGGAAATTTCTTTCAGTTCCGTATTCATTTCCAGGGCTTTATCCAATGTCATTTGAAAACCCTGCTTACCAAGTGGGATCATTTTGGCAATTTGGTCGCACTTGGAATAAGCCACGCCCAAAGCACGACCTACGTCGCGCACTGCGGCGCGCGCCATCATGGTTCCAAAAGTTATAATTTGTGCAACTTTTTCTTTACCGAATTTTTTTGTAATATAAGCAATAGCTTCGTCGCGACGATTGTCCGCAATGTCCAAATCAATATCCGGCGGGGTCGGACGGTGCATGGTTAAAAAACGTTCGAAAGGCAATTCATAATACAACGGGTCAACATTGGTAATACCTAAAATTCTTCCCACAATACTCCCGGCCGCACTGCCTCTGGTATTAGTAATGGCGCCAATACTATGTGCGCCCTCCACGACATCCGCCACCATTAAAAAGTAGGTGTCAAAACCTTTTTTGCAAATAATATTTAATTCGTAATCAATACGTTCTTTTATTGCGTCGGAAAGTTCTCCATTTTTTCCGTAAAGGGGCAAAGCCTTTTCGTAAGTTATTTTTATTAAATACTCGGCCGTGGTAAAGCCTTCGGGAATTTCCACATGTGGAAAGTAGCGCTGGTCAATTTGGATTTCCAAATTGCACATATCCGCAACTTTTTGGGTATTTTCTAACGCTTCCGGCACATCAAAAAATAGCTCCCACATTCGCTCCGGAGACTTTAGCGACAAATCGTAAGCCCGCATATCCAAACGGTCGGTGTCATTAACCGTTCGACCGGTACCAATACACACCAGCAAGTCCTGCGCTTCAAAATCTTCCGGATAAATATAATGACAATCTGCCGTAGCCACGAGCGGCAAATTATTAGCTTTAGCCAAAGCGATTAATTTATTGTTCAGTTCTTCTTCTTTTGGGTCGGGCGTGCGACTGTTGCGCTGAATTTCAATAAACAATCTGCCCTTGGTAAACATTGCCAAATACTTTTCTAAAACCGCCTGCGCCTCTGCGGCTGGGCGATTCATTACCGTGCGTGCAATTTCGCCGCGCTGACAGCCGGAAAGACAAATTAGACCCTCGCTGTATTTGGCCAAAAAATCGGTATCAATTCTGGGTTTGTAATAAAAACCTTCCAAGTGCCCCGCGGTGGTAATTTTAATTAAATTTTTATAACCAATTTCATTTTGTGCCAGCAAAGTTAAATGAAAATAGTCGGAGTCGGCTTTGCCTTCTTTGTCAGCCATACCACGAGGGGAAATATAAGCCTCAATTCCGATAATCGGTTTTATTTTTTGTTCCCGGCATTTATTATAAAATTCAATAGTGCCATACATACTGCCATGGTCGGTAATGGCTAAAGCCTCCATACCCAACTCTTTGGCTCGCTCTACCAGCGGGTCAATTTTGGAAAGGCCATCTAACAAAGAGTAGTGGCTATGACAATGTAAGTGAGTAAACTGCAAAATACCCCTAATCTTTATCCTTAATCTCTTACCAATTCCGGTAAAGGATAACGGATAAATCCTGCCTGCCCGGTCTTTGACTCCGAGGCTCAGACTCGAGGAGTAGGCAGGGATAAATGATTTCTACTCCATCATACCAAAAAACCGCAAGTTTTGCTATAATCTAATTAAATCAATTATAAACTCCTTCGCTAATTAAATTCCGATTTTGTGATTTGAATAAAATTGATAATCATCAGCAAAGTCAGGCTAATAACAACATAAGCTTCGGAGCATTGTATCTAAATTAATTTAGCAATTGAGTATAAACAAAAATATGTCTCTTTTAAAAGAAAAAATTGAAATTGGGATTGAAGAAACCGAATTCAAAACGCAAAAATTATTAGGCTCAATGAACCCGGTTTTTCGTTGGTTATTGATTTTAATGGTGCTGGCTATTATTCCGGCGTATTTTGTAGCCAAGTCCGTTTCGCAAAAAATTTGGACTGTGAGATATCAGCAAGGCGCGCTTAAAGCCAAGCCAAGCTTTACCGACCCCAAGCAGCCTAAAATCTCCACCGTTACCTTAACCAGTCTGGGCGACAGCCTTTATTCGGCAATAGTCCAAATTACCAATGAAAATTTAAATCTTTCTGCCGACAGTGTACCTTTTGCTTTAAACTTTTATAATTCAAAAAAAGAACTTTTATACTCTTATACCGATAAAATATTTTTACTGCCCAACCAGAAAAAATATATTATTGCGCCGAGGTTTGAAGTTTATGACCAAATCGCATTTGCGGAATTAATTTTTACTCAAGAACTCAAATGGCAAAAACGGCTCAATTTGCCCGAGGTTAAATTATCCGCTTCCACCCCGGCAGTTTCTAACCAAATTTCTCCGCAAGCTTTTGTTCTTGAAGGTAACTTTTTTAACAACAGCGTCTATGCTTTAAAACAAGTTAGATTAAATTTTGTTTTGTTCGATACCACGGGAAAAATTATCGGCGCCAGCCGGCGCGATGAATTTACCGTTGCCCCTTTTGAGCGCAGAAGCTATAAACAACTCTGGCCGAATTTAAGTGCCCCCACATTGGGCAAAACCGAAGTCAGCGTAGAAACCAACACGCTAGATATTAATAATCTTTCCGTTTCAACCGCTCCGGCATCTTCGGCTTCGGATTTAAGTAGGCCGAAATAGTTAATTATACTTGATCTTATGTTCAGTTTTTTTAAACGCTTCAAACATTTTGATATCCCTCTGCTCGCCACAACATTATTACTGTCCCTGGCGGGCATTGCTATTTTATACAGCACTACGTTGTCGGAAAGTAGTAATTCGCTATTTTACCGCCAGGTGTTGATTTTATTGGTAGGCTTAGGCATTTCCATATTTTTAAGCGTAATGGATTATCACACCTTAGCCAAAGCCAACCGAATTATTTATGTGGTTTTTATTTTATTGTTGGTATATTTGGAGATTTTCGGCACGGTGATTCGTGGCGGAACGCGTTGGTTGGACTTGGGTTTTTTTCGTTTTCAACCGGCCGAATTCGTTAAGCTAGTGGTAATTTTCGGGCTAGCGCGTTTACTATATTTAAAACGCGGGCAAATTAATTCTTTTAAAACTTTAGCGTGGTCATTTGCCTACACATTAGTACCTGCAGGCCTGGTAATTTTAGAACCGGATTTAGGTTCGGCCGTGGTTATTTTAAGTTTATGGCTGGGAATAATTTTACTTAGCCCTATCAAAAAAAAGTTTTTGGCAATTATGTTTATTTCTTTTCTGTCCGTGGCGGGTTTGAGTTGGAAATTTTTCTTAAAAGATTTTCAAAAAGACCGAATTATGGTTTTCATTGACCCAAAGCTGGATCCGCGTGGCAAGGGCTATAATGTACGACAAGCCACCATTGCCGTAGGTAGCGGGCAGTTTACTGGAAGGGGATTAGGCAAAGGCATTCAAAGCCAACACAAATTTTTGCCCGAACGACAAACCGATTTTATTTTTGCGGCCGGCAGTGAGGAAATCGGTTTCATCGGCTCCTTCTCCTTGCTTGGCCTTTATTTCTTTTTATTCTTCCGCATTGTAAAAATAATGAAAAAAGCCAAAGATGACCTGGGAATGTATATTGCCGGCGGGGTGCTATTTTATTTTTTCTGTCACGTTACTATAAATATCGGGATGAACATCGGTCTTTTGCCGGTTACGGGCATTCCCTTACCTTTTGTCAGCGCGGGCGGAAGTTCCCTAATTGTTAGTTTAATGGCTTTAGGTGTGGTGCAAAACATTGCGGTACAATCCAAAGCTTTGCGGTTTTAAATTATTTCTGATAAAATCATCTTATATGAGTAACGAACTACCCGCTAGAAACGGAAAAAATCAAGATTTCAAAAAAATTGTCGAATGGTTGGGCATTATTTTAAAGTGTCCGATTTGCTCGGCAAAATACGACATGGGTAAAACCCGGGTTATTGAAAGCGAGCAGGACGACGATTACAACGAAGCCAGAATCCTTATCCATTCCGATTGTGCCAAATGCAAAAGTTCGGTTATGTTTAATGTTGAAATTCGTGGCCCGGAAGTCTTTAGTGTAGGCGTAGTTACCGATTTAACCGGTAATGACAGCGCTAAATTTAAAAAACTGGCACCCATTCATGTAAACGAAATTATCGGGATACATAAAGAACTAAAAACCTTTAAAGGCGACTTTATCACCGCCTTAACGCAAAAATAAGTCGCCACCCCCTACATTCTAGCCTGAAGTGCAACTGATTTAAGGCACCCTGCTCTTAACAAAGACTTCGTAAGGGGTAAGGTAGTTGAGTCGTTTTCTTGGACGGTGGTTGAGCTCTCTAATAGCTCGGTTCACATCCTTTTGAGTTATGCTAGCAAAGTTAGAACCTTTGGGGAAATATTGTCTTAGACTTCTTGAATTCAGGAATTTAGTGCACCAGTTAGTTGTTTAAGTTCTGCCTCCAGAGCTTTGTTGGGAGTTAAATATCAGAGTTTCTTCCGCGGCCGGTTGTTCAGCTTTTCTTGGATATGATAGATGTCTTCATCGGTAATAGTATCCATATCGGTATCTGTTGGCTCGTATTCGCGATATTCGTTCCAGCGAAAAGATGTTATATAGACAGGTGCTTGATCTCTACGCCACGAGCACGGACTATGATCCTAAATCCTTACACTCAATTAAGTTTTTTAAAATTGTGCAAAATAAATTGCACTATGCGGTGCATAAACAAACGGCATCAGAAGTTATTTACAGCCGTGTCGATAGTAAAAAAGAGTTTATGGGTTTGACGGTTTTTGCGGGGGATTTACCCATATTGGAGGAAGTACGGATAGCAAAAAATTATTTGACTGCCGAGGAACTGGAAAAACTAAATCGACTTGTCTCAGCATATTTTGAATTAGCAGAATTACGTGCTATGAATCGACAAACAATGAATATGGGAAATCATATCAAGGCTCTTGATAGCTTGCTTAGAGCCTGTTTGAAAACCTCAATATGTTGTAAAATAAGGGTATAAGCAAAAATTAAGAATTTGTACCCTAATGCAACAACATAAAAAACAAACACTTAAGCAATTAGATAATCAGCGCCAGTACGATACAGATCTAA
>JBBRWU010000027.1:0-11451 GCA_038249015.1 Candidatus Doudnaibacteriota bacterium
GGCCAGGGGTTTGGCCGGAGCCTCTCACCACCGATGGTTGATTGATTTATACGAAAATAAACTCAGGTTTACGTTTAAATATTTTTATATCCATTCCCCGGCCGTCAACAGACAACAAAAGGATGGAAGCAAGGGTCCGGAAGCAGTTTTGGGGGTTGAGTGGAATGATGATTTTGATTATTTTGAAAATTGGCTGAATTCAGGCAAAGAAATTTTTGAATTCTATTTAAACCGTAAAATTTCGGAAAAAGAAAAATGGCAGCTGTTTAGGAAAGTTCAAAATAGAAATATTTTTGTCCGTTGGGCTAAATATTTTAAAAACACCAGGCCTTGGGTGAGAAAGTTTTTTGTAAAAAAATGAAAAAGATAGTTTTAATGCCAACAAAAAATGATGACTGGATTTTGGAAAAAACTCTCCCTTGTATTTTACTATGGGCGGATTTTGTAATTATTGCTGATCAGAACTCTTCGGATAGGACTTTGGAAATATGCAAGCAATCGCCAAAGGTTAAAGTAATTCAAAATAACAACGCGTTTCATTCCACAAAAGTCAGGCAGATGTTGCTAGACGAAGCAAGGAGAATTGAAGGTAAAAAGATAATTTTTTCCATTGATTCAGACGAAGTGTTGACCGCGGATGTTTTACTGCCGGAATTTTGGCAAAAAATGGAAAAATATCCGGTAGGTACATCTTTCGAATTTCAATGGGTACAGCTTTGGCGCAGTACCGATAAATACCGAAACGACGATTCCGTCTGGTCCAAAAGTTATAAGCAGTTCGCTTTTATGGATGATCGTAAAGCTATGTATACTTATGAGTATGGCGTTAATGATCATAATTCCAGAGTGCCGACAAGTTTGGTTAAAAATAGTGTAAGGCTGGAAATGCCCAAAGTCTTGCATTTTCAGTTTGTGAATTGGGAGCGTATGCTTTCCAAGCAGAGGTTTTATCGGGTTCAGGATTTTGTTCAAACAACAAAAAAAATAATAGATGCAATCAGAGTTAATAAAATGTATTATATTGCAAAAGACGAGGCTGAATTACGTTTGGATAGTGTGTCAAAGGAATGGACCCAGGCTTACCAAGAACAGGGGATTGATTTGAAAAGCGTGAAAGACGAAGGGTTGTTTTGGTATGACATTGAAGTATTAAAGTGGTTCAAGCAATTTGATGCCAATAGTTTTTTATGGTTGGATATATGGGATATTGATTGGGAACAAAAACGAATGTTGACTTTAGAGAAAAGCCGGGAATTTTCCTTAATGCAGATCTACGATCCACGGGGATGGTTTGTTAAGCTTTATCACCAAAAGCAAAATGGGCTAATGGACATATTTAGACTGATTTCAAAAATTTTAAAAAAACTTTTATGAGCAAAAATTTTTGGAAAAATAAAAACGTCCTGATAACAGGAGCAACAGGTTTTGTGGGCTCTCATTTGAGCCGAAAACTTTTGGAGTTAGGAGCAAATGTCGTAGGAGTAAATAATAAAATGCACCAGCAAAGTAGTGATAAGGATAATAGTTTGAAAGTCTCATTGCTAAAAACCTACATTGGGAATGTTTCAGACCAGTTATTTTTGCAGAAAATTTGTATAAAGGAATCTGTTGATACTATTTTTCATCTGGCAGCGTCTTCGATTGTTAGCTATGCTGCCAAAAATCCCTTTGAGACCCTATCCAATAATTTTTTGACAACGCTCAGCGTTTTAGAAACAGCGAGGGTGCTTAATATTAAAAGAACCGTTGTCGCCTCTTCCGACAAGGCTTATGGAGATCATACCCAGGACGCTTTACAAAAGCTTCCCTATAAGGAAAACTATACGATGAGGGGGCTTGATATGTACAGTGTTTCTAAAGCCACGGCTGATACTATAGCTCAGGCATATGCTTTGCAATTTAAAATGCCGGTAGCAACATTACGTTTTTGTAATATTTACGGCCCCGGGGATTTAAATTTCACCAGGCTGATTCCAAGGAATGCACTTTTACTTTTAAGTGGCCAGCGCCCGACTATTAAAAGAGGTCATGAAAATGTGCTGCGGGAATATTTGTATATTGATGATGCCGTGAAGGCCTATTTGGTGGTTGCGGAAAATATTGAAAATTTTTGTGGAGACAAGGGAGAAAAAATTCCCCAGCGTGGGCCCGAGATTTACGGTTGGCTTTCTTTTAATGGAGGTTCATATAGCAAGGAATATCTGGTCGATGTTTCTATATGCGAAAATATTGCAAGCGTTTCAAAGGTGATTCAGATGCTGCGGAAAGAAATACTGAACACTGAGCCCATAATTGTGGATAGCCCCCAAGAGTATGTGGAAATACCGGACGAATATTTGGATTCAAGTAAGCTTGTAAATTTAGGTTTTTCTTCTAGTATTAATTTACAAGAAGGGTTAAAATTGACATCCCAGTGGTACAAGGATAATTTTGAAGCATTAAGGCATTTATTTTTACGCTAACATAGCTTTTATGAGCAGAATTCGTATTGCATTCGTAAAATTTGGAGGAATGTCTGCGGGGGGAACGGAAAAATTTTTACAGACAATCGCATCACATCTGTCTTCATCCCGTTTCTCGGTAGATTATTTTTATTGCGACTCCGCACCATATATTGGTTCGGATTTTAAACACCCAGACATTAGCCCGGAGCGGTTAGAATATATGAAATTATACCCAAATGTTAGGCTGGTTAAGTTTAAAGTGGAGGCAAAAGATGTGAACACCTCTGCCCATATTTGGAAAAATACCGATTTTTGGGATTTTTTTGATGAGAATAACTATGATATTATTCAGACAGGTCGCGCAGGGCATCCTGAGTACCCTTTTACTAAAATCCGCAAAACACCGATTGTCGATTCGCTTCACTTGTTTGCCGGCGTGGATAATCAGTTCAATATCAGCCGGGTTATGCATTTGAGCCAATGGAGCGCTGGCATGTGGAAACGTGCCGGAGGAGATGACGGGAGAGTTGTTTTGGTCTCCCATCCCATGGATATTCCAAAAAAAGATTACGGGGATCTCAGAGGATCTTTTGGCATGGAGAGGCAATTTGTTTTCGGCCTGCATCAGCGAGCAGACAACAGAATTTTTTCCCCTTACCCGCTTTCCGCCTATAAAAATATTGAAAATCAAAATACTGTTTTTTTGATGCTTGGCGGGGGAGAGGCCTACCGAAAGCAGGCTCGGGAGCTAGGAATAAAAAATATCCATTTTTTGCCCCATACCGCCAATCCCGAGAATATCTATAAGTTTTTGTCTACTCTCGACGTTTATGCTCATGGGCGCAAGGACGGAGAAATCAATTCCACAGCCATGGCTGAAGCATTATATTTTGGCCTTCCTATAGTCAGTCACTATTCAGTTATAAACAACGGTCATGTGGAGAGTATAGGGAAAGCCGGTCTTGTAGTTAGGTCTGTCCCCGAATACGCAAAAGAGTTGAAGCGTTTAGCCAGTGATGCGTCTTATTATGATCAACAATCTAAAGCGGCAAAGAAAAGATTCGAAGAACATTATAAATTGAAAAGCCAGATTGATAAGATTGAAAAAATTTACGAAGAGGTTATTAAAAATCCTTTCCCGGGCAAATTTTACAGAGCAGTTTCCAGTTTGCGGTTAAAATACATCTTTTTGTACTCTTTCGTCCGTCTATATAAAAAAATACTTAGATCATGGTAATTTTATGAATGAAACGTTCAAATTTTTTTTAAAAAAAATATCAGCCTTTGTGCAAACAAAGAAAAAGAGTTTTAACAGGCACAACTCAGAATACAAAGAACATGATAAGTTGGAAAGGGAGCGTTTGGTTGCCGAGCAGTTCGAGCGAGACGATGTAATAAATAACCAGGAAAACAAGATTGACGTGCTTTTAGGCCGACACCCGGAAATTAAGGGCATTGCTATAGATATTGGTTCAGGGGCCGGATGGTATTCAAAAAAATTGTCGGAAAGGTTTTCAGCGGTTATTGCCATCGAACCTTCCTTAGCCGCAATTAATATAGCCAGAGAGCTATATGACGAATCAAAAAAATCTAACATATTGTGGATTGAAGGGTTTGCAGAAAATGTTTTGAACAAGTTTCATTTTGCCAGCCCAGTAATTTTTTTTACTGGGGTTGTGTTAAGCCATTTACGAGATAAGGAAGTAAAAGACATTTGTATGGCAATCGAGTTATGTGCTCCCGTTGGTTCGATTTTGAGTTTTAATGAATGCTGGGGGCTCGAACACCATCAACTAATGTGGCACGTGCGCACCAAAGAGTGGTGGCAGGCGCAGTTGCCAGGCTGGCAGCTCAATTTTCATGGCCCGGTAATTCAAAATGTACCTGGCCGGCATAAAGGTATCCACGGGGTAAAAATAAAATAATATGATTTCAATTTACACTGAACAATTTTTTTGGTGGCCACGAGTAAAAAGTTTTATAAAAATTTTACTAGGTCGCCAGCATGGAGGGCCTCATGCCGTGGTTAGTAGTCTTTTGCGTGGTTTGAGCGAGCTTAATATTCCATATCAATTTAACAAGCCTTTAAAAGAAAAAATTGATGTTGCTTGTGTTTTAACCGGACCGGATGTTTTGTGTTGGGCTATAAAGGAAAAACAAAAAGGAAATATAAAAAAAATTATTGCCGGACCGATTATTTCAATTGCTCCGCAAGAAGAGAACGGATTAATTTTATCTCCCGAAATAGATATTTTTGTGGTACCGTCTCCATGGGTTCGAGACTGGTGGATTAGTACGGATAATAGTTTGGGGCATAAAGTTAAATTGTGGTCGTCAGGAGTAGAGGACAGAGGTGTGCTAAGGAATAATTCCGACTCGGCTTTGGTGTTTAAAAAAAATGCGCCGGAAAAAATTTTTAGTTCGGTCTTAACCGAACTTACCCGCAGAAATATTCATGCGCATGTGATTGAATACGGTTCCTTTTCTCATAAACAGTATTTTGATTTGTTAGCAAAAAGTAAATTTGTAGTATATTTAACTAATTCTGAGAGCCAAGGTTTAGCATTGGCAGAAGCTTGGATGGCGGATATTCCTACCTTGGTTTGGAGTCGCGGGTATTTCGAGTATAAAAATTATTATTGGGAGGATCAAAAAATTTCGTCCCCATTTTTGACTCAGGAATCCGGCTTATTTTTTAGAGACGAAAAGGACTTAGGGCAAGCACTGGATAAATTTTTATCCGGGATTGAAAGTTATTCTCCCCGTAAATATGCTTTAGCAAATTTTTCAGACAAAGTTTCCACACAAAAATACTTAAATCTTATAAAAACATTATGACTATAAAAGATTATCTTAAAATTCCTTTTCGCTGGATGTTTCGGACAAATACTTCTTACAGCCAGACCGGAGAAGATTTAATTGCGCATTTTTTCCTCTCCGAAATTAAGAATGGGATTTATGTGGATATAGGAGCTAATGATCCGATTCATTTAAATAACACTTATTTTTTTTATAAGAGAGGTTGGCGGGGATTATTAGTTGAGCCAAACAGTTTTCGTTGCGGAGTGCTTAAGGGTATTCGCCATCGCGATTTGGTTTTAAATGCCGGGGTAAGCGGAAAAGAGGGGAGTTTAGATTTTTATATTTTTGATTTGGACAATATTTCAACATTTTCTAAATTTGAAGCAGATGAATTTATTAAATTAGGCCATAAATTGATTGAAACCCGCAAAGTTTCAACTTATTCTTTGGAGCAAATTTTTGAAAAGTATTTTTTTGCCAAGCAAGTTGATGTTCTTTCTGTAGATACCGAGGGGCTCGATTTGGAAATTTTACAAAGCAATAATTGGTCAAAATATCGGCCAAAAGTAATAATTGTGGAAACTGCTGAATATAGAAAAGATGCAGCAATTAGAACCCATGTAGTTTTTAATGAGTATTTAGCAAATCAAGGATATGTTAAAATAGCAGATACCTATATTAATGGTATTTATATGGACAAAACATACGCAGAATTAAAGAAAATTCAAAGTATTATTTAAACAACGATGCTTTTACAAAAAATTACAAATAGATTGCGCAGAAAAACCAAAGCAATATTCTTTGGACCATTTTGGTATTTGCGTGATTTATGGAAATATCGCAGACTATTAAAAAAAGATCACGTAAATTCAAAATTATATTATGTCCCTTTAATTTTTGATCGTGATCCGGCTTCCCATACTTACGACAAACATTATGTAAATATGGACCGGTGGGCGTTTAAAAAACTGATTTTAAATAAGCCTGAAGAACATGTGGACGTTGGGTCTTCTATCCGTTTTTTGTCCATGGCCAGCGCTGTGGCAAAAGTAAAATTTGTAGACATTCGTCCGGTAAAATTGGATTTTGATAATTTTGAGTGTATTGAAGGCAGTATTTTAGCCATGCCTTTTGCGGAAAATTCCGTAAAGTCGTTATCCTGCCTGCATGTTGCCGAGCATATTGGCTTGGGCCGTTATGGTGACCCGCTGGACGTTGAGGGAACCAAAAAAGCATGTCGGGAATTGGTTCAGGTACTTGCCCCGGGAGGAAAATTATATTTTGCTTTGCCGGTGGGTAAAACGGCTGTTTATTTTAACGCACATCGGGTGCATGCACCCTCGGTAATATTAGAATATTTTTCCGGTTTGAAGTTGGAAAGTTTTTCTGTTATAAATGACGCCGGTCGATTTATTGAAAATACCAAGCCTCAAGATTATGAAAATGCCTGGTATGCTTGCGGTTGCTTTGAGTTTACAAAATAGTCAAATTAAGACTTACGCTCTTGCCACTTTATACCCGGCAGAGCCGGAGTCTACAAGTGACTTTGGCCAATTTCTTCGTTAAAATGCTGTGGTTTTTATCAACGTAGTCTGGCTACGTCTCCAAAAATCCTCGCATTTTGTCTCGAAATTGTCTCAAAAGCGTAAGTCTTACAAATATGAAAAAAATATCCTAAGTAGATTTTTAAAAAATGGTTTGGCGCCGATAGAAAAATATTCAGAATTAGATGAAATATTTTTAACCACTAATTATTTAGCAGAATTAAAATAACCCGGTAATATGACCCAGTAATACAACCTCCCATACCCAGCACCGCTTTTGAAAATCAGGAATCCGGTTACCGAGGTTAAAGATGTTTGTTTAATGATTCGTATCACTAGTAAGTTTGCGGTGCTGGACGCCAAACGCATATAAAAATTTAAATAAGAAGTGTAATATGGAAGTGCTTATTATTAACAAAATTGATTTCAAAGGCTAATCATGCGTTTGGAATGGGAGGATGTTATACTGGGATGAAAATTGGAATTATGGGTTTAGGGTTTGTAGGCGGGTCGGCTTGTAGGTATTTTGAAAGTAAAAAAATTAAGGTTTACAAGTACGACAAGTTTAAAAACATCGGCTCTATAGCCGAAGTTAATTTAGCCGACGCGGTATTTGTGTGCGTGCCAACGCCTTTTCATTCAAAAAAAGGTTTTGACTTATCATTTGTGGAATCGGCCATAGAGGTTTTAAATTCTTCCAAAATTGTCATTATCAAATCTTCCGTCATTCCCGGCACTATTGAATTCTTGCAGAAAAAATATCCAAAGCATAAATTTTTATTTAATCCGGAATTTTTAAGGGAAGCTACGGCCTTTCAGGATTTTATCCATCCGGACAGACAGCTGGTGGGCTATACCAATAAAAGCAAAAGTTGCGCAGGTAAAATTTTAAAACTTTTGCCTAAGGCGCCTTATACAAAAATAATGCCAGCTACCGAAGTGGAAGTGGCCAAATATATGGCTAACACTTTTTTGTCTTTAAAGGTGGTGTTTGCCAATGAATTTTATGAGCTGTGCAAAAAATTAGGTTTGAATTATAATGAAGTCAGGCTGGCAGTAGGGGCAGACAAAAGAATCGGACATTCTCATTTAGACATTTCCCTTGGCGGCTATCGCGGTTACGGCGGTTCCTGTTTTCCCAAAGATGTAAACGCAATACTTCAATTTGCCAAAAAAATAAACGTGGATATGAGCCTATTAAAAACCATGAGAAAAATTAACCGGCAATTTTTAAAGCAAAGCGGTATCAGTGAGGAGTATTTTTTAAAAAATAAGCATAAGAGGTAATTGATAATTTTCCGCCGAAGGCGGATTCGCTTCTGGCGAAAAACATAATTATGTCAGGCAAAAAGAAAACAATTTTAGTGGCCGGCGGAGCCGTGTTTACCCCGCCCCTCCAAAGAATCCGTAATAATTAAACCTTACAAAATAAATTGCCAAATGTATTGAAAAAAAGAATATTGGTTACGGGAGGGGCGGGATTTGTGGGTTCGCATTTGTGCGGGGCCCTGCTCAAGCAGGGGAACGGGATTATTTGTCTTGATAATCTGTCAACCGGGCGCATGTCCAATATTGCCAAATTTAAAAATAATAAACATTTTGTTTTTAAGAAGCACGATATTACCAGACCATTTGATATCAAAATTAAAATAAATGAAATCTACCACTTAGCATCGCCCGCCAGTCCGCCACAATATCAAAAAAACCCAATCGCGACTTTTAAAGCCAACGTTTATGGCACAATGAATTTGCTGGAACTGGCTAAAAAAAATCAGGCCAAATTGCTTTATGCTTCCACTTCGGAAATTTACGGCGACCCGCTGGTACACCCCCAAACCGAGCAGTATTGGGGGAATGTTAATACCGTTGGGGTTCGCAGTTGCTATGACGAAAGCAAGCGCGCCGGAGAAACTTTGTGCGCGGATTTTAGAAGAATGTACAATGTAGAAGCCAAAATTATTCGGATTTTTAATACCCATGGCCCGAATATGGAAGCGGGAGATGGTCGCGTTGTCTCTAATTTTATTGTTCAGGCTTTGCAAAACAAACCCATTACTATTTATGGTACAGGCAAGCAGACCAGAAGTTTCCAATATGTGGATGACCTTATTTTAGGCATGGTCAAGGTAATGGAAAAGGAAGATTTTTACGGTCCGGTTAATATTGGTAACCCGCAAGAATTTACTATTATGGAATTGGCAAAGTTAGTTTTAAAACTAACTAATTCAAAAAGCCGGATTGTCTATGAGCCTTTACCCCAAGAGGACCCCAAACAGCGAAAGCCGGACATTGCTCTTGCAAAAAGAGAATTACATTGGGAACCTAAAATTTCTTTAAAGCAGGGTTTAATAAAAACCATTGAATATTTTAAAAATGCCTAAAGTTTCCATAAATATTTTAACCAAAAATCGTGCCCAGCTTTTAGAGAAAGCTTTGTTTAGCGTAAGCAAGCAAACTTTTAAAGATTATGAAATTATTGTGGTAAATGACGGATCCACGGATGAGACGGAAGAAATACTGAAAAATTTCAAATTTCAAATTTCAAATTTCAAAATCATACGCCATCAGGAATCAAAGGGTATAACACAAAGCAGGCAGGAGGCGCTTTTAGAATCTAGCGGGGAGTATATTGCGGTGCTGGACGATGATGATGAATGGGTAGACAGCGAAAAGCTGGCAAAGCAGGTAAAATATTTGGAGGAAAATCCTGAAGTGGTATTGTGTGGAGGAGGGATAAAAAAAGTTACAAGTTACAAGTTACAAGTTACAAGTTATAGGCCGGAGGCAGATACACAAATTAGAAAAACAATGCTGTTACGGAATAATTTTTTTACATCCACGGTAATGTTTAGGAGGGAAGTGGCACTGCAGGTAGGAGGTTTCAAAGCAGATGAAGATGACTTTGCCGAGGACTACGATTTGTGGTTAAGGCTGGGAAAGTTGGGTAAAATGTACAATTTTCAGGAGCCCTTTACTGCTTACCGTGTTCCCAACTATAATAAAGCCAGATTTAAAGCGTTTTTAAGAAAACAACTGCGTTTAATTGAGCGGGAAAAACAGGTTTACCCGTTATATTATTTAGCGCGGATTTTGTTAAAACTTAGACTATTTTTATGGTAAATAACAGGAAAAATATCGGACTGTGGGCAATAGTGGTGCCGGATGCCACTTTATTAATTTTAAGCCTGCTGGTGGCTGTTTATTTGCGCTATGGTGCATTTTTATCGGCCGAGCAAATGAAGACTCATTATGAGGCTTTTGCAATAATTTATGTACTGTGGTTGGTAGTATTTTTTATTCACGGGCTGTTTGATGTACAAACTTTTCGTCGTTACTCCAACCTAATTTTTAATTTGATCTCCGCCATGTCTGTGAATGTGCTGGTGGCAATTTTCTATTTTTATTTTCAACCAAATTTAATTTTAACCCCCAGAAGATTTTTGTTAATTAATGCCGCGATTGCTTTTGTTTTAATTTTGGGTTGGCACTTGTTAGTAAAATATTTTATTAAGAGCCGATTGGTAGAGGGGATTTATTTATTTTCTTTTAATAACGAGTTAAAAGAATTGGAGTTGGCAATTTTAGATATGCATTATTTGGGGTATAAAGTTTTAGGTCATTTAAACGAGAGCTCCCTGGACAATACAAAATTTGACAGTAGTTCGGGCATAATTTTGCCTGATAATTTGCAAGCCAACCCTGCAGTAGCGGAAAAGATGTATCGTTTGCGCAATTTGGGTGTGAATTTTTACAATCATAAAGATTTTTATGAACAGATGCTCAGGCGCGTGTATCTGTCTCAGTTAAATGAAATTTGGTTTTTGGAAAATATTAATTATCAGGAAAAACGTTTTTATAACTTGGTTAAAAGAATGGTGGATATTATTTTAGGAGCAGTCGGGATTTTGGTGTTTATTGTCAGTTTTCCTTTTTGCGCCGTACTTATTAAATTCTCCGGCAAGGGAACAATTATGTTTGTGCAGAAACGGGTGGGAAAGAAAGGGGAGATTTTTAAAGTTTATAAATATCGTACCATGAACAGTTTTGGCCCCGGTAATACATGGACATCGGCTGACGACCCTCGGATTACCGGCATTGGCAAATTTTTGCGCAAGAGCCGGGTAGATGAACTGCCCCAATTTATTAATTTATTATTTGGTCATATGAGTTTGGTTGGGCCCCGGCCGGAACAGCCGAATATCGTGGAAGAATTAAAATTACAAATTCCTTTTTATGACGAACGGCATTTGGTAAAGCCCGGGATTACCGGCTGGGCGCAAATAAATAATATTTATGCCGCCAGTTTGGAAGAGACTAGGGTTAAGTTGCAATACGATTTGTATTATATTAAACACCGAGGTATTTTCTTTGACTCGGAAATAATTTTAAAAACCATTTATTATATTTTTACCTGGCAGGGACGCTAGACCCTGTCTTGAACCTGCCGAAAGGCAAGGACGGTAATTTACCGCTGAGGCGGAAATAATAGACTTGTCCCTTAATAGTCCGACTCCGCTTATCTAAGAGCCTGTTTGAAAACCTCAATATGTTGTAAAATAAGGGTATAAGCAAAAATTAAGAATTTGTACCCTAATGCAACAACATAAAAAACAAACACTTAAGCAATTAGATAATCAGCGCCAGTACGATACAGATCTAAC
>JBBRWU010000028.1:0-11414 GCA_038249015.1 Candidatus Doudnaibacteriota bacterium
CAATGGGCCAGACCCAATGGATAGACAAATTAAATTGCGTACTTGGTGTCAGAGACGGCCGGAATTTTAGTGTTGCCAGTTGCGGAAAAATTTCCGCCTTTTTACTACGCAATCACGAGTACACGGATATCTCCTGTTCGCCGGAACAAAGTCACCCGCTAAAAACTTTTGAAACTTTTGCCACGGGCAAAATTCGCCTAGGTGATTTGATTATTCTTTCCACCACCCAACTATTTAACCATCTCTCTATGGACCGTCTGCTGAATATAGTCAGCAATGCGCCGTTTTTAACAGCTACCCAAACCGTAATTGCTCTGCTTAAAGACAACGCCGATCCTCAAACCAGTTTTGGAGTTTTGTTTAATTTACAGGTTGAGCCCGGGCAAGCATCCGAAGAAGAAGTGGATTTGGAAAATTATATTGTAGAAAATTATCAAGCCGAAAGCCTACCGGCCAAGGCTCTGGCTTACATTAAAAGTATTTTTGCATTGGATAAAAAACAACTTCGAATTCCCAAAGTCTCTCTGCCGAAAATTTCTTTTAAACAAAGGCTACAAAATTTTCCTGGTAACTCAAAGAATTTTTTGGAAAAAAGCAAAGCTTGGTTTAAAACCGCGTCAGCAACGGCGCAAAAAGCCGGTTCGTCGGTTAAAAAAGCCGGCTCGTCCGTAAAAATTGAGAATTTAAAAGCCTTTAGTCCCTTAAAGAAATTTTTACTTGCATCTATTGCAATTTTGTTAATTGCGCTTGTTGCCAACATAAGTATTGCCTTGCATCTTAAAAAAACCAAAGCCGCTTCGGCACAAATCACAATCAAACTGACAGAAGCAAAAACTTTGCTGGATAAATCACAATCACTTCTACTTTATAAAGAAGACGTAAAGGCAACGGAATTTTTTAAACAGGCCATTGAACTAATGCCGTTAGCGGAAAAAATAGACTCCGTAAACAAAGAACAATTCAACACCTTGTCTGCGCTGATTACTGAAATAAAACAGCAAATGGAAAAAATTGTTCAGACAGATGCCGAAACTCTCGGTTCCCTGGGACAAGCGGACTCACTAATAAAATTACCCGGCTATTTGGCAGTTCAGGTCAACGGCCAAATAATCAGCTACAACCGACAAAACGGAAAAATTGAAGATAGCTTTTTAAAACTTAGCGCCACTGCTGTATCATCTGTTTATATTGAAAAATCTTCGGCCGCTGTTTACGACGGTAATTCAATTTTGCTTTGGAATTTTGATTCCGGCAAAACCGGCGCCGGATTTTTCCAAAGCACGCCGGAAAAAAATTCCTTTGGTGGGATGGCTTATTACCCGACCAATAAAAGAGTCTATTTATCCGACAAAAAGACTGCAAGCATTATAAGCTTTCTCGCAGGAACGGAATCTTTTAGCAAACCTGTTGTGGCAGTACGCGACCAATCTATAAGCGAAGCTGTGGATATTACTATAGACGGTGCAATCTATGTTTTAACCAAAACCGGAGTTACTAAATTTCAAAACGGAAAATTGGCGGATTTTACCCTCCCGGCGCTCGGCAATCCTTTTTCGGGGAACGGAAAAATTTATACTGACAAGGACATTAAAAATATTTATATTTTGGACTCCGGTAATAAACGAGTACTGGTTTACGACAAAAAGGCCGTATTTTTGTACACTTTGCAGTCATCGGCCATTAATAAGCCTATTGATTTCTTTGTGGATGAGAAAGCCAAAGAACTTTTTATATTAAACGATACTAGCTTAATTAAAATTAAATTACCATAATAATGAGTATGGAAAACAGCCTTGAAATCGAAGTTCGTTTTTTAGAAATTGATGTTCCGCAGACCGTAAAAAAATTACTACTCTTGGGGGCAAAAGATTTAGGCGAAGAGCTTTTAGAAGAAACCATTTTCTACGATACAGATAAAAAATGGCTTGAAGAAAAAAAGATGGTCCGGTTGCGTAAAACACCCACCAAACAGCTGTTAACATACAAACACACCACTGCCGACACTCCAAACGGCACCGAAGAAATTGAAATGACCATTACCGATTTGGCCAAAACCAAATTACTTTTGGAGGCTTTGGGACTGGTAGCCTTCCGTATTCAGGAAAAAAAACGTCGCGTTTTTTTATGGGATGGCGTAGAATTTGCCATAGACGAACACCATATGGTACCGCCTTACTTGGAAATTGAGGGCCCTTCGGAAACATTAGTCAAAGACGCTGCCAGGGCGATTGAGCTGGACTGGGGAAATGCCCATTTTGAATCTTCCCGCGACTTTATAGAAAAAATTTACCAAATTCCTTTAACCTCCCTAAAAATTTACACTTTCAAAAAAATCGAGTAGAATGAATCACCCCGCAGCAGAGCTGCGAGGTATCACTTGCAGACTGCAAAGGAGTTGCTATAAACCCCGGAGCAGAGCTCCGAGGAATATTAAGATTAAAAATACCTCATCCAAATTTATAGGGATGAGGTATTTTTTAAATATTGATTCACAACATTTTCCGTTTCTTCCAGGCTTTTCGCTTCCATTAATTTTGCCCGCAATTCGTGCGACCCGGGAAAACCGGAAGCGTAGGCTTTAAAATGTTTGCGCATAATTACAAAACTTTTTTGCGGTAACCATTCGGTAAATAACCTCGAGTGTTCCAACACAACAGTTAAACGCTCATTAACGGAAGGTTGATTTCCATGCTCGACAAAAAACCAGGGGTTACCAAAAGCTCCACGACCGACCATAACGCCGTCCGCCTGAGTTTGAGCAATTCTATCCAAACCTTCTTGATAAGATTTAATATCACCGTTGCCTAAAATTAAAGTTTTGGATTTTTCCGTGTTGCGTACCATTACGGCTTGAGCAATGGCTTCCCAATTTGCCGGCACTTTAGATTTTTCCTGTTTGGTTCGCCCGTGCACGGCAATTACAGAGACTTCGGTGCTTAAAAGATGTTTCATCCACTCTTCCAGTTCTTCTTTTTTACTGTAACCGATTCTGGTTTTTACCGACACCGGCAAACCCCCGGCGCCTTTTTTTACCGCTTCGATTATTTTTTTGGCTAGTTCCGGCGTGCGAATTAACGCGGCGCAGGCCCCGATATTAATTTCCTTGTCCTGCGGACAGCCCATATTAATATCTATTCCGTCAAAACCCAAAGCATCACAAATTTTTGCCGCTTCAAAAAACTTATCCGGGTTGGTGCCCCAAATCTGGGCCACCATGGGTTTTTGTTCGGGTGTAAATTTTAAATCTATTTCCAAATTTTTTCGCCCCTCGGGATGAGTTAAACCATCCACGTTAACAAACTCCGTATACATAACGAAGTCACGGTTCGGAAAATCGGACGGTTTGGAAAAATCGGGACACACTCCATTTACTAAATTCCGATTAATCTGACTTCCGATATTCCGATTCCTACTATACCTCGCAAACATTTCCCTAAACGCCACGTCGGTAACCTCTTCCATTGGCGCAAGCGCAAAAATCGGTCTGTGCATCGTATTCCAAAAACCACCACCTATTTTAGGCGGTTGTCCCGAAATTTTTTTAGTTTCAGTTTGATCTTTCATACAAAAAGGAATACGTTGAGCTTGTCTAATTTTTGCCAAAAATTTTCATTACAATTTAATGTATCCATTCATTTTAGGATTACTCCAGCCATCCGGTGCTGGGTGGTTCTTTTGGTAAATTAATCTTAATTTGTTCATACCAAGGATGCTTTGAAAGCTCATTGTTAAAAATTTCTCTTGCCGACTTTAACAGTATTTTATTATCCCCGGGAAAGCCGGAATCCGTTAATTGATGGCTAATTCTACCCCACACTCCGGCAACCCAATCTCTTACCTGGTCAGCATTATATGGGTCTTTAACAGACAGGTGGTTGTCCTCGGATTCTAAAGGATATTTATTTAGCCAATCCAAAACAATGCTTTCTACCATATTTTGTACCATATCGCCTTGTTCACGGTTTGGAAAATTCATATACTCTAGTTTAAATTAAAAACCGCTCCCATGCAATGGGAGCGGTTTTAAAACTTTTTTTAAAGTTACTTCATGTTCACTTTGGCACCGGCCTCTTCTAACTTCTTCTTAAGAGCTTCGGCATCGGCCTTTGGCATGTTTTCTTTAACAGCTTTCGGGGCTGCGTCTACAATGTCCTTGGCTTCTTTAAGGCCAAGACCGGTAACTTCACGGACAACCTTAATGACATTAATTTTGTTCGGACCGGCCTCAACTAATTCAACGGTAAATTCGGTCTTTTCTTCAACAGCGACAGCACCGACTCCGGCAGCGGCACCCATCATCATAGGGGCAGCAGCACTTACGCCAAATTTTTCTTCTAAAACTTTTACAAGCTCGGACAGCTCAATGGCTGTAAGCTTTTCAACCGCTTCCACAATGGCTTTGAACTTTTCCGGAACCACGGTGGTCTTTGTTTCTTCTGACATAATAGTTAGTCTTTCTGATTATTTAATATCGTTAATACTTTAAAATTCTAAGCACTAAAATCTAAGCTCTAAACAAATCTTAAATTCAAAATTTTTAAACTTTTGTGCTTATTCATTGTTTAGGATTTAGAAATTAATATTTCGGATTTTCCTTTATACTGCAACTGGTGCAGTTTCTCCGATTTTTTCCGCGCGGGCTTTCAAAACTCTGGCAAAAGCGGACACCGGTCCGTTAAGCACAGACATAAACTGCGCACGTAATTGATCTTTGCTTGGCAAATCGGCAAGAATGGTGATTTCTTCTCTGCTCAACATCTTACCTGCTACCACACCTTCCAAAATGGACAAGGTTTTTATACTCTTGGTCAAAGCCTTAATGACTCTGGCGGCAACGGTTTCGTCATCATTGGAAATAGACAAAATTACCGGTTCTTTATAGTCTACGGTTTCTCCGGCAATGCCGTTAGCTTCCATAGCTTTTTTGACCAACGGAATTTTGTAAACTTTGGAAAAGACTTTTTCTTTGCGCAAAGTATTTCTAAAAGCATCCATATCTTTTACGGTTGTGCCTCTGTAGGCAGTCACCACAACGGACTTGGCGTCTTTAATTTTTTCCGTTAACTCGGTTAAATCTTTCTCTTTTTGTAATTTTAATTTAGCCATACTGTTTTAGTTCTTCAAGTTTATAAAGTTATAAATTTTTAAAGTAAGATACTTGAAAAACTTTATAACTTTATAAACTTTTTAACTTCCTTTCGACCTTTGGTTAAACCTCTATATTATTATTTAGAGGGCATCCGCCGAGGGCGGATAATGTTAAAATATCCTTCTGTCCTCCTTCGTCCCGATGAATCGAGACTTCGGCGGATTGTCCGCTATTATAATATTTATGTGGACAAAAAAAGACTCGGGTATTCCCGAGTTGCCCTACAAGCTAAAAGCAAATTGCTAGTAGCTAATAATCTTCCTCGGTGGGCTGCATCTTTTGATGCAATTAAAGCCTATTTAGGCCACCAACTGTCTTTGGATATTTCACTTCTGCTATTATAGCAAAACCCTTTAAATCCGTCAAACGTCAGACAAAAATAAAGGCTCCCCGCAGTCCCGATTTGCTATCGGGAAACCTGTATTAGCTTCCTCGGCTCGCTCAAGCCTCAAAGGCTTGGCTCGCTCTACGTCGCTAATAGACGGGACGCTTGCGTATAGATGGTGCCCATCAAAAACACAAGAATAATAAGCATACAAGGACACGAAAATATATGTATGGTAATAGGTATATTTATACCTATTTATCCCATAATAAATTTGGGCAAGTAAGCAAACATGGCCACTAATTCTCGCAAATAATAAAAAACCAATTCGGAGTTTTTATAATAACTTGTCTTGGGCGAACTCCAGTAAACCGGGCCAAACCCGATCCGCTTGGCCATAATTACCGCTCTGGCCAAATGATATTCGTCGCTAACAATCACCAAGCTCTTTCCCCCGCCGATTTTAGCTTTAGTATTTTTTAAATTTTCATAGGTGGAATGGGAATTTTCTTCCAAAATTAACGGCACCGACTGTTTACTGTTGGCCTCGATAACCTTACGCATATAGCCGGCCTCGGAAATATCTTTGTCGGAAATTCGCCCGCCGGACAGCACCATAATTTTTGCGTCCCCTTCCTCATATAATTTTAAACCCTGCAAACTGCGGTTATGCAACGCCGGGGTATTTATGGCCGCGCCCAAAACCACAATCGCATCAACCGGTTTTATTTGCGGCCGACACATACCGAAAAAAATCACCACAGCCAAATCCGCCAAAATGAGGCTAAAAGCCAAAATCGCAACTGCTTTATAAATTTTCCAGAATTTATTCATTCGATAAATACAAAAACAAATTTTATAATGATTCTTATGCGAGGTTCATATATCTAATTATTATAATATCAAATTTGTTTAATCTTTATCTCTATTCCATCGTTAACCGGGCAAGCAAATAAGAAATGGTTGATTCCGCACCCTGGTTTAAATTTACTCTTTTTTCGCCCAGGCCGTCATACGACCCGCCGGTAACGCTGTCATAAACAAATTGGCCCAAAAGATTCCCCCCCAAAAACCAGTAAAAAACCTTGCTCATTTGCCTGCGATACTTTTTATCCCCGGTTTGCCGGTAGGCCCATTTTAGAGTTTGGATCATGGCCGAAACTTCCTCCGGTTGTTGGTCAAAATACGCGCGCTCCCCGCCTTGGGCATACCAACCGTTTTGACCAATGGGCACATAAATCCCGTTGATAAAAGTTTGCTGGAGCAAAAAATCCAAAGTTTTTTTGCCGATTTCCAAAGCCTCCTTACTGCCGGAAATTTCATAATAACGCAACAGCGCTTCGCTTAAAATAGAATTAGAATAAGTCAGTTTTTTTAAAAACCACACCCAGTTTGTCAAAGAATTTCGGTTAAATAATTCCACAAGCTCGGCCGAGCATTTATCCATTTCCGCAAGAATTTTCGCGGCCTTTTCTCGTTTCTTTTTTTTAAAGACAAACCTTTCCCAAAAAGTTTTGGGCTGGTTTTGCAAATATAAAAAATATAATCCGATGCAATAAAAAGCTATAGCCCGCGGGTGAGTAAACCGAATACCAAGCGACATACGTTTTTCTATAAGCGCCAAAGCCCGTGACCTCATTTCTTTCGGCAAAGCCAAAGTCCCCGAAACTTCCATAAGCGCGCGCAGAGCCCGGGCAGTGGCATCTTCCTGGCTATCTTTATTTTCACTGACACTGTCTTTAACCATGTACCGGTCAAAATAATTGGAAAAATTATTTGAGGAGTCCAGCGCGCATTCCATAAAATTCATATATATTTGCGCCAGGTCTAAAGCTTTTTTAGTGCGGGTCTTTTGGTAATAACGCGCGGCAAATAACAGCGCCCGGGCATTATCATCCAGGGTGTAGCCTGATTCCGGATTGGCAACGCTTAATTTAGCAAACTGGACAATCCCGTTTTTATCCGTCATGCGGGCAAGATGGTCCAATTTTAACCGCGGCAGATGGATGTTGTGCTTGGATAATTCCGGAATAATTTTGGAAAACAGGCGCATATAGGAAAGCACGACATTTTCCCAGGTCATATGCCGGGTGTGAAAATAGGCGCTGCGACCCATTTTTTCCAGTTCCTGAGGTTTGCTTAAAAGCAGATTTAAAGCATCGGTAATGGCCTGGGCGCTGCGAAAATCCACCAAGACGCCAAGGTCCGGGGTTATAAGTGTTTTTGCCTGGGCAAAAGCCGTGGAAACAGCAGGTCGACCCGCGCCCAAGGCGTAAGAAAGAGTGCCGCTGACCGCCTGATCAGGATCCAATGAAGGCGAAATATAAATATCCGTGGCCTGCAAAAATTTTAACAGCCTTGGCAAGGTCATGTATTGATTGTAAAAAACAACATTGCGCTCCAAATGCAAACCTTTAACCAGTTGTTGCAAAGATTTCCGGTAACTTTCCCCTTCGCGCTTAACGACTTCCGGATGCGTGGCGCCAATAATAAAATATTTTAATTTAGGATATTTATTTACCACGTCCGGCAGTGCCTGCAAAGCATATTCCACGCCTTTGCGCGAACTTAAAAGCCCGAACGTGGAAAGTGTGGGTGAATTATCTTTTATACCTATGGCCGGCTTGTGTGTGGCGGAAACCGAATAATCCAGCAAATGGATGCCGTGCGGGATGATTTCTATTTTTCCACTTAAAATGCCATACTGCTCCGTTAAAATTTCTTTGGAGAGCGCGGTCATAACCACCAGCCCTGCGGATTTTTCCGCAATGTCCACAACGCGCTGTTTAAGTTCGCTATCCGGCTTGGGCAGAATGGTATGAAATGTTACCACTACCGGCTTTTTTATTTCCTGTAAAAAATGCAGGAGATTCGCACCCCAATTTTGGCCAAAAATTCCAAACTCATGCTGAATGTTAACCAGCTTCACTTCTCCCATGGCATTAAGCGCGTGCGCCGCCGTAATAAATTCTTCGGGTTGGTTTTCGTTTATAAACAGCCGGACATTTTTCCCATAGTTTTTTTCACTGCCTGCGTCGGAAATCATAGCTACAGCCAAAGACCCGATTTCCGGCATAAACAGGTTTTCCGTGGCCGCAACCAGGTCTGCGGTAAAAGTCGCGATGCCGCAAGCCCGGGGCGGAAACGTAGAAACGTACGCGATTTGTGAATTTTTGCTATTGGGCATAACAACTTTAAGTTCTTTAAATATTTAAATCATTATTTAACTATATGCTTTTTTAGCTCTGCAAGCAACTCGGCCATGCTTAATTCTTTTGCTGCAATGAGGCTGTCAGCCGCGCCGTAATAAATAATCAAACTGTCTCCGGTAAGGGACGCGCCTGTGGGAAATACGACATTTGATACTATGCCGGTTTTCTCCCAGTGTTCTTCCGGCGAAAACAGCGGATCGGGAAGCCTGGCTATAACTTTGGTCGGATCCTGCAAATCCAAAAGCGCGGCCGCGGCGTAGTAGACATTCCCGCGCGGCGTATCTTCCACGCCGTGATAAATACAAACCCAACCTTCGGGAGTTTCTATGGGCGGACAGCCGCTGCCGATTTTTCTGGTTTCAAACCAAAACTGCGGCTGAATAACAATTGATTTGTCAATTTGCGCAAGCTGCTTTTTCCACCAGTCCAATGTCAGGTCTGAAAAATTTTCAAACGGCATCATTTGTATGCCCGGCATTACGCGGGTGGTAAGTAAAAATTTTCCGTTGATTTTTTTGGGAAAAATAAAAGTGTCCTTTTCCCATAAAATTACATCCGGCCCAATGGTTTCCTGGTAATGCTTGCCATACCACTGGTAGCGCTCCAAAAGTTTGCATTTCGGAAACAGCGCCAGCGCGTCCGAGTATAAAATATTCGGCGTAATAGGCCCCTGCTTTTCAAAATGCGTTAAGTCCTTGCTAGTGGCGTACGCCGTGCGCACATTTCTTCCGTCGTAAGCCGAATAAAACAAATAGTAAGTGTCGTCCAAAAAAATAATTCTCGGATCTTCCATCCCCTGTTTTTCATATTCAAACTCGGACACCAGCAAGGGACTATCCCGGCGCTCTATAACTTCCGTGCCTTTTAATTGGCAATAGCCAATGCTGGAAATATTTCCCCAGTGCACCGCGCGGTAATACATATGCGTAATGCCGTTAACGGTTATACAAGCCGGATTTAACACAGCCTGATCTTCAAATTCGTGCTTAGTAGCCTCCAAAACAATACCTAAATTTTTTATATTCATACCCCTAATAATAGCAAAAAATCGCCTATTAAGCGATTTTTGTTGGATGTGATTATTAACTGATGGCTGGCTATACCAAACACAGCTAAAACCTTTTTTGAAAAGGGCTTTTTGATGTTTTTTTGCAGACTGTCCATTAGGGGGTCACCATTAGGGGTCATTAGGGTCCATTAGGGGGTCAAGTCAATCCATTAGGGGGTCAAGTCTGAATTTTTGACATATTACATAACACTTCAACTTTATTTACAATATTATTTAATTTTTTATCGTCTTTCAATTTAGCTTGCAACCTTATGACAATTTGGGAAATAGCTGAGTAATGAAGGTTATTCATCTTCTCCCCTATTTGCTTTAAAGTTAAAGGGCTGTATTTTTTTAAAGCATAAATTATTAATTTTTGTTGTAGTTTTTTTTGCAATTTTAAGGAAAATACCTTAGCTACTATTTCTTCAGGTGTATGTGTTTTTTGCGCAGCTTTTAGATTAGGGATTTCCTTGCTGGTTTTACCTTGCAAAAAAGCTTCTTGAATTTGTAAGACAAAATCACTATTGCCCAATATTAAACCTTTAAAGGTGTCATCTTCCGGCCTCCAGTCTTCATCTTGTAAGGTAAAAGCTTTTAATTCTTTAATAGCTTTTCTCTTTGATGAATGGAATTGTTTAAGTACCCAGGTTGTTTGCAGAAAAGCAGGGGCTTTGACTTTACCAATATATGCAGCATAACTTGAAAGCTGATAATCTTCGAGCTTTTTTACCATATTTGCCCTAACCGGGTTTAAATGTATGTATTTAGTAAGTTGTAGAGAGTAGCTATCAGCTTCTACTAATACGGCCTTGTATCTTCCCTGGAACAAAGGCCCTACGCGTTTATGGCGCTTATTGAATTTTTGGGTAAAATTACCGTCTAACTGCCGCATAGCTTTAGAAAGGTTGGCGTTGGGAGTTTGCAGGTAAAGGTGATAGTGATTAGGCATTAAACAATAACTATGGATAATAATGCCATACTTTTCATGAATATGCCCCAATAATCCCAAAAAATAATCATGGTCTTTTGGGCTACGGTATATATCCCTTCGTTCTAAACCACGATTAATTACGTGGTAGAAAGCGCCTGCATATTCAATTCTAAGGGGTCTAGCCATATTCAAATATTAGCAACGAAAGTAGATTTTGTCAAAAATTCAGACTTGACCCCCCAAATTGATACACCCCAGCCAATTTGAAAAAATTTCATTTTTTGATGTTTCCCCCTCGCCACTTCCTCCTTCGTCAAGGCTTCGGCGGACAAATCGCGGCTCTCCGCCTGTATCTGCAAGCAGTTCCCATGGCTTTTTTGCCATCAGGACAATTTGCCGATTGTGCAGGAGGGGGTTCGGTGTTGCGAATCCTGCCGCAGGCAGGCAAGCAACACTAACACGAAGTGTTAAAGCCAATTCTTTTTCCGCCGGAGGCGGACTGCAAAGCTGCAATTCTGCCCAAAAACAAGTTTAGAAACTAACACACAATTTTATGAGCAAATTTTTTCTTTACGCAAGGAAGTCTACCGATGTAGCGGACAGACAAATTTTAAGTATTGAAGCCCAAATAACCGAGCTAAAAGAATTTGTCGAACGAGAGCGTTTGGAAATTGTACAGACTTTTATTTAAAGCCAAACTGCCAAAGAGCCGGGACGTCCAATTTTTAATAAAATACTCTCGCTGG